>JAAEQG010001290.1 GCA_024231775.1 bacterium | reverse complement strand
GGTGGGCCTACCTGGACGCGGACGCCGACGGAGCGATCAGCCCCCGCGAGCTGGACGATGGGCAACAGGCTGCTCGCCTACTCCTGGCTTTGTCATGGGAGGGCTGCGACGCCGACGGCGACGGTAAGCTCAGCCTTGCTGAGTATCACGCTGGCGCCTTCCAGGCCGCCCAGGCCCTGCCGACCAGCGATGATGAAAACGCTCAACAGGCGGAGACCGCCTTGGCTGATGCCGTCCCGCTGAGCCTGCTGCTCGAACGGCTGGGTGAGGATTCTTCCTACGCCGCAGAACTGGCTGCCCTGTGGGAAGCGGTCGACGACCAGGACGATCAGACCGTCATCACCCAGGTCATCTCCAACCCCACGCGCTACCCCAAGCTTGGCCCGGTGCTGCGAACCTGGGTGCGTCACTACCCGGTGAAGTCAAACCTCCGCCGCCACGGGCACCGGACGCCACACGCGGTCAAGCCTGCCCGCATTCACCCGAACCCCAAAGCGAAGCCCAAGAAGGGACCGCCCCATACCAAGAAGCCCGCCGGAGTCGGCAAACCCGCCGGCCGCAAACCCGCAGCCCGCCACAGCCCGAAACGCGGCGGACGCAAGCCATAACCCAGAGACCCACCTCCGCGCGGAAGATGCCTCATCGTTTGATAGTGCGGAGGAACGCCTGCACTTCGGGGATCTCGCCCTGGAAGATCAGGTAGCCGTTGTACGGCTCGCGCTCGGTGGTCTCATCGACCACCGGGGTGAGCATGATCCGGCGGACTTCATCCCGATCATCAGTCTGCCCCAAAGCCCAGGACAGCTTCATGAAGGCGACCTCCGGAAGCATGTTGGCCGCAGGAACTACCCCCAAGCCCATGATCTCCCGCCCGGTCTCGTAGACGTACATCTGCACATAGCCCCACAGGGTCTGAACGGTCATGTAGATGTGGACCCCCTTGGCGGCGGCCCGATCGAGAGCGGGGTAGAGCGGTTTGTTGACGTGGCCCAGCCCGGTTCCGGCAATGACGATTCCGCGGTACCCCTTGTCCACGATGGCGTCCACAATATCGGGGGTCATGTTTGGGTAGTAGTAGAGGATGGTAACCTTCTCTTCAAACGCGGGGTTGATCTTCACGTTGCGATCATCGCGCCGCCGCTTGTAGTCGTCTCTGAGATAGTCGATCTTCTCCGGATTTATCGTCGCCAGGGGAACATCTCCGATCGTCCGAAAGGTGGAGCGGTAGCTGGAGTGCATCTTGCGGACGCGCGTACCGCGATGCAGCAGGCAATACTGATCGGAGGTCGGACCGAACATACACACGGAGACCTCGGCGATGTCGCTTTGGGCGGCGGCTTTGACAGCGGCGATCAGGTTGATGGCAGCGTCCGACGAAGGGCGGTCGGACGAGCGCTGAGACCCCACCATGACGATCGGGACGGGCGAATCCTGCACCATGAAGCTCAGAATGGCTGCGGTGTGGTGCATGGTGTCGGTACCGTGGCCGATGACGATGCCGTCTACGCCCTCGGCGATCGTCTCCCCGATCCGCTGAGCGAGGCGGATGTACTGCTCCGGTCCCATGTTTTCGCTGAAGACGCCGAAGAGCTTCTCGGTGGTCAGGTTACAGATGTCGGCTAGCTCGGGGACCGAACCGTACAGCTCGCCGGGCGAAAAAGCGGGGATGACCGCTCCGGTGCGGTAGTCGAGGCGGCTGGCGATCGTACCTCCGGTACCGAACAAGGTGATGTTCGATTTCCCGGCGTCGAAGGGGAACTCCTTCTCGGGAATCTTGTAGTTCGCCTCGCGCCGACCGTGTGCGGTTATCCCGGTAATCGAGTCCGCCGCGACTCCGACGTTGTACCCGGTGGAGAGCTTCAGAACGATGTGCCGGTCGTCGGCGGTCTCCGAACGGGGCAGGATAATACCCTTGAAGCCGCCGTTTCCGGTCTTGACCTCGACCTCGCTCCAGACCGAAACGTCGAACCTGTCGAGGGTGCTCTTTCCAATCCCGCGATAACCTGGGGTTGGATCACTCATATCGTCCTCCTGAGCAGGGACATCGCCACGATCCTCTTGGATACGGTGCTAGTGCTCCGTCAATCCTCAAACAACGGGTGCCGTGGGCAAGCAGCAGCTTGCCCGTGTCCTGGGAAGACCAACGCGCACGGGCAAACGAGTTTGCCCATGCAACCCGAAGAACTACGGTTGACAAAGCACTAGGGAACCGAAGCGTTATCGCCGCCGCCGGCCAAACTCCGCTCGAGTTCGCGGGCTACCTCTGCCCCGTCAACCCGTCCCCGCCAATCACGCATCAGCAGCCCCATCGTATGCCGCCGGAGTCGGTCCGCGGAGTCGAAGCAGGAGCGATCCAACTGCCGGACGGTCTGGCTCACGCCGGTGGCCAACTCGTCGTCCGTGATCGGTGCATATTCCGCCAGCAGGCCGTCCAACGTCGGGTGATCCGCTCCCGGTTCCGCCAGCTTCGCCAGCAGTCTGCCCAGGACTTCGAGCACGCCCGCCCGCGTCAGCCGTTCGGTGGCGTGGGCTTTGAATATCTCAAAGACCTCGTCGTCGCTTACTCGTTCAGGATCCAAACCGCGCCGCCGGAAGGCTTTGAGACGCTCGCACAACACTATCGCGGCAAAAGCGGGAGCGCACTTCAGCTCGTCCACCACCCGCAGAAACAGATCAGCCCTTCGCGAAAGCGACAGCGTGGCGACGACTTCCTCGCCCAGGCCCATCGACCGATAGCGCTTCTCACGGTCCCACACGTACTCGGGCAGGTTGGACGCAATCCGCGCAAGCCGCTCCGCCGAAATCGC
>JAAEQG010001289.1 GCA_024231775.1 bacterium | reverse complement strand
GCTCCTCCGAGTCCAGCTTTGCTTTCATGACTTTCCTCCGAGATACCGCCTGGTGGCTTTCCGGCTGGGAATGAGCGTCTTCAAGAAGACCTCGTGCTCTGACTCGACGAACGGCACCAGATAGGCGTACTCGTCGACCTCCACGACCTAGATCCGCTGAGCCGCATACTGCGCCTGATTGGGATGATCGAGTAGATCGAGAACGTCTCCGCGCTCGATGTGGAAGACGATCTCCTCGAACGAAATCCCCCGCTCTCTCTTGATCTGCGCGTTCTTCTCCAGGCTCCACGTAAAGTGCTTCACGGATCCAATCATAGCACGTTGTGTGCCTTCTGTGTTTTCCCGAGGAAATCCTGCCATCTCTCGCCGATCCCCCCTTAGAAGTACCCAGGAAGACCGCGACAGCAAGACCGTCCGGTCCCCTGAGCGCTCTGGCCAGACGCTCTCGCCCCTTCCGGAGGCGTGCTCGGGAGGGGGCTCCTCATCGAGACCGATTCACGACGTCTACCCCGGGCCCGCAGGTCCGGGAGAAGGGAGAGCCATGTCCAGACGACATTGTGCCGAGAGAGTCCGTACCCATCACTTCGCAACCATCGGGATGCTCCTCGCCCTGCTGCTGGCAGGGATGATTGCTATTCCCACGTCAGCGGCAGCGGCCGACGACGCGACGTGTACCGCCGTCGAGCCGTTGCTGCTGAACACCACGCTCCGACGCCAGCATGAGATTCCTCCGGCCGAGCCGGAGATCTTCCGGCTTCCCATCCCGAGCTCCGGGGTCCTGGCGCTGGACGTCTTCGCCCCGATCGCAGCCGAGGTCCAACCGCGGCTCGTCTTCCTGGGGACGAGCTGCACCTGGCCCGCCCCAGGAGACGGCGACGTGACCCGCGTCCCCATCGCGGAGACGCCGCAGGGGCTGGTGCTGAGGATCGTCGACCGTACCACCACGCTGGTGATCGACAACGGCACCTTCGACAGCGACGGCGACGGCGACGGCGACCTCACGGAGTACCACCGGGTCGCCACCGGTTCGGGCCGGGTCATCGACACCAACGGGGACGACGTCATCGCCGGCGACGACCGGCGGGTCGTCTTCGACGCGGACGGCGTGCAGGTGGGCATCACCTTGGCCGAAGCGCTCGACGCGTTGGGCCTCCACCGCCTGGACGAGGACGACACCCCTACTTCCTCGCTGAGTGACGCCGAGCAGGAGACGAGCTACTCCACGCGACTGGAGTCCGGCTTCGAGAGAATCTACCGTATCCGGAAAACGGCGAAGGACGGCGTCACCCCGAAAGCCTGGGAGATCATCACGCCCACGGGGATCGATCTCTCGATCGGCGTCCCCGGGCCCGACACCCCCCTTCTCATCGCGTCGGCGACACAGATCGATGACAGCGATTTTGTGACCGACCCGGGGAGCAGCGATACCCGGGACATTCCAGAAGCCAAATGGGCCTAGTAAAGACTGCAACCTCGAGTTGAAGGTGTTCATCACCGTGGAGTAACCCACGAAAGAGCGATCCACGGGTGCCTTCAAGCCGCACGCCGGCCGCTGCCGGAGGCGGGGGTGGAGCTCGAAGGCGCCGTCGTCGCCCCGCGGGATATGTTGAAACTGCGGCTGACCGTAGCTCGCTGCGCTCGTGAACTACCGAGGGGTGGCAAGGG
>JAAEQG010001288.1 GCA_024231775.1 bacterium | reverse complement strand
GATCTTCCCAGAGAAGCAGATCTCTCTAAGGAGCGGGAAACAGCTCTCCCGCGGAATCTGCAAGCCCGGCGGAAGAATGCGGTCGGCAATCACCGTGAGAGCCTTGTGGGCGTGACCGCACTCGCCGAACACGATCTTCTTGACGCCCAGGTTCTTGGCCGCCTGGGCGTGCAGCAGAGCCGTCCTGGCGGTCTGGACATCGTCGTAGAAGACGCCGTAGTTGATGTTGTCGTATCCCGCCAGCTCGCTGGAGAGCGTCCACGACAACCCCGCTGCCTGGAAGAGAATGCTGAAGGCGGCGACGTTGTCGGGCCACGAGAGGATCTCGCCGGCATTGTGAATCAGCAGGATGTCCGCACCCTCCACGTCCCATGGGGTCTTGAACTCGTAGCCGGTCTCTTCCGAGAAGTCCTCGTCGATGAACTCGATATTGTCAATCACCGCTCTCTTGTTCATGCCCGTGGAGGAGCCCACCTTCATCTGCAGCATGGAGCCATTATCGTGCAGCTCCGGGGTGGCGATGCCCATCTCCTGGCTGAAGATCTTGCGGATCTCCCGGGCGATCAGCGCGTTGTCGACGCCGATCGGACAGGTCTGGGCGCAACGCCTGCAGACGTTGCAGCGATATGCCAGCTC
>JAAEQG010001287.1 GCA_024231775.1 bacterium | reverse complement strand
TTCAGGGCATTTCGCAGTCATCTCCAGACATTCCACCTCAAAAAGTCCGCGCAAAGAAAAGCCCTGAAAAGCCCGCTGGGGACCTCTCAGGGCACTTTCCTGCATCATGTGACAGTGACATGTCACTGTCACAAAATCTGGAGGCGGGGGGAATCGAACCCTATAGGCGCCCCGCGAAACAGGCCGTTACGCCGCATTCACGCCCTATCGCCATTCTAGCACGGACATGAGTGGACACGAAGGGACATGAGCGGACACCAGCGGACGTAGAATGACAGCCAACTCCGCACCATCCATGCCTGTGGAATCCTGTTGACTTCACCCGATTGTCATACACCGTGCATGTCCGTCCGGCGAGCCAGTGAACCGCCCTTACACGGGCGTGCGGCCAACCAGCGGTTCGCGCTCCACCGGCGGAGAGGGTCACGCCGGCCAGCTACGGCTGCCCTTCAAGCCGCGCCACAACGGCGTCGCGATAGGAGCGTCCCACGGGCAGCGTTCTGCCAGTCCGCAGCACAAGCTCGTAGTCCGTGCCGGCGCCAGTCAAACGGATCTCTCGGACATAGTTGACGTTGACAAAGAAGGAACGGTGGATTCTCAGGAATCGCGCGGCGTCCAGCCGATTGCAGAAGCCCGCCATGGTCTCGCGTACCAGATACTCTTCGGCGCCGACGTGTACTTTCAGATAGTTCCCTGTCGATTCGACCCACTCCAACTCATCAGGTTCTAGGAAGACAAGCCCACGCGTGGCCTTGAACACGAGCCGCTCAGGGCACGCAGTCCGTCCCGACAGGTCGGCAAGCAGGTCGCGCAGCTCGGATGTGCCTTTTTCGGAACGTGCTCCGGCGACGCGCCGGCGGATTCGCTCAAGCGTCTGCGTGAAACGGCCAGGTTCGATCGGTTTCAGCACGTAGTCAAGCGCGTAGTGCTCGAACGCCCGGACAGCATACTGGTCAAATGCGGTGACCATTACGGTGATGGGAGCTCTCTCGCCAAGTTCGGTCAGCACATCGAAGCCGTCTACTCCCGGCATCTGGATGTCGAGAAATACGACGTCCGGAAGTAGCTCCCGGATGCGCGCGATTGCATCTGCGCCGCCAGTGCATTCCGCGATTACCTCGAAATCGGTGCAACCGTGCAACTGCCCCCGGACCGCCTCGCGGCCCAACGCCTCATCGTCAACTATCACAGCGCGGATCATCTTGGCGTCACTATGCTTCTGCGGGCTCCATAGGCTTCTCATGGTACGGGATGCACAGGCGGACCGTGAATCCGCCGGTCGCCCCTGACTCGATTGTCATCTCAGCCCGCTCGCCGTACAACTGTGCGAGCCGGTCGCGCGTGTTGCGCAGCCCCACACCCTTGTCATACAGCTCTTCATCCGCCGCCCCAGGGCCGTCGTCCGAGACGTCGATAACGAGATCTTCGGCGTCACGGCATGCCCGAATCGTAATCACTCCGAGTTCCGGCCGTGTACCCACGCCATGAACGATGGCGTTCTCGACGAGTGGTTGAAGGCAGAAGGTCGGCACCAATGCCTCGTGGACGTCCGCCTGAATATCGAGCCGTACGCGGAGCTTCTCTCCAAACCGCACTTGCTGGATATCGAGATAGCGACGCAGCAGCTCAATATCTTCGCCGAGAGGCGCCTCGTGGGACTTTGTTTCGGAAAACGATGCGCGCAGCAGATCGGCGAGTTGATTCACCATCCGACGGGCGCCTGCCATGTCCCGAGGCATGAGGGTCGCGATGCTGTTGAGTGTGTTGAACAGAAAATGCGGCCGAACCTGCATCCGGAGCGCCGCGAGCTGGGCCATGCCAAGTTGGCCTTCCAAGCGATCCGCCGCGGCCTGGCGTTCGCGCACGTCCCGATTCAGCTGTAACGCCATGACCACAACGACCAAAACGGCGTAGTTTAGCAGCCCGTAGACAAACGGGCCCAACCACCACAAACCCGATTCCGGGCCCGCAATCGTGGGGACCACCGGCCCCGACAACTCGACCATCTCCTCGGACGTCTCGTCGGTCGGCTCCCATCCGCCTGGGACGGCAACCTCCACGGTCGGACTCCCGGGCGGGAGATCGTCGGACAGACCTTCGATGGCATCCGCAGGCAAGTATCCCCAATCGAACAGGATCGGTGGAAGGTGCACGCAGAGCACCGCAACCACCGCTCCGAAAACGGAGGCGACGAGCCCGTGCGATAGCACGATGCGTCCCCAAGGGGCCAGGCCTGGGCGGACGCGCTGACCCATGAATGCCACAGCCGGTGCAGCGACCAGCCAGACTAGCCAGCCCAGGACGTCCAGCGTCTTCTGGTCGCCCATAGTCAGAACGTGAACGGACTCCGAGGTGCCCATGATGAGCGCAAGGGCCATGACGACGAGTGTCATCGTCCTGTACTTTCGAATGTGCAATCCTATCGCTGTCATTCTCGACGATCAGTCTAGCAGTTGTTGTGGTGATCCGCGACCACAGCGGAAACTCCGTCGTCGGCTGTAATGTCCTCGGCCGCTCAAGAGCCGCTTACTATTCTAAATTCGCTTACGAATTCAGAATCAGTCTCGTCATCGGCCCCGTGGCCCGGTCACGA
>JAAEQG010001286.1 GCA_024231775.1 bacterium | reverse complement strand
TGACGGCCAACCGGCCCTCCTCGGCGTCCCGGAGCACCTCGCCCGAGCGGTTGCGGAGATCCCGGGCCGTAAAGACATCGGGAGTCCCCGCCGGCCGATCGCGTGGTTGTGGATCCTGAGGGTGTTGGGACATGCTCTGCCTCCTGCTGTTATGCCTACGAATCGTAGCACAATCTCGGAGCACCAGGAACTGCTCGATTCCGCCGCCGAGCACCAGATCTCGTTCCCTTCTTTCTCGACCCGCAAGCTCCTCGAGAGTCCGGCGTAACCGCCGGTAACATCCGTTACTAGCGGAGCTTGAGACAAATTCTCGAGTTGGATCACTCGCCGTTACTGAACTGTCCAAGCCTCTCTGGGCGGACGGCTTGACCACCGTATGATCTCCGCGTGCCAAGATCCCCACTGTAGGCTCTTCGCCCCGCCACAGACTACCCGGGAGCCTGTCATGTCCGAGCAAGAACAGATAGAGACCATACTGGGAAGCATCGAGCGTCCCTCGTTCGTCACGGAGATCCGGCACATCCTGGACAACGATTGGTCCGGTGATCCCGCCGTCATGATCTGGGTGATCCTGCGCGACGACGTCGCGGAAAGCGCCGAGCTCCTGAAGCGCACCGAGCCGATCCGGACTACAGTCGTCCAAGCCCTGCGCGATGCCGGACTCGACCGCTGGCCCTACGTCCACGTCCGCGGCCAGTCCGAGCAGGCGGAGCTCGACAGGGCCGAGGCCGCATGAGCTTGCACGCGGACCTGCTCGAGCAAGCGAGGCACCTGCTGAGAAAAGAGCCGCGCCGACCCAAGCAGGCAAGCCTGCGCCGGGCCGTCTCGGCGGCCTACTATGCATTCTTCCATCTGCTCGTCCACGAATCCTCGAAGAAGCTCATCTCCGGAGCCACACACGCGCGCTTGCGGGCGCTCACCGCGCGCGCTTTTGAGCACGGCACGATGAAGCAGGCCTCCAGAGCCTTCGCTTCCGGCGGGCTGCCGCCCGGTCTCCAGCCGATTCTGCCCCACGGAGTCCCTGCCGAGATCCGAAAGCTCGCGGACGTCTTCGTGAATCTCCAGAACGCGCGCCACGGTGCGGACTACGACGTCAACCTGAAACTGACCCGCCATGAGACGCGAATGCTCGTAGACCGGGTGGAGGAGGCTTTCCAGTTGTGGCAGACCGTGCGGGAAGATCCGGCAATCCGAGTCTACCTGACCGCCCTCCTGCTCTGGAGGCAGTGGAACCGCTGAGCGCCAGGGAGCGCCGGCGGCAGACGGGCAGGCCGCCGCTTGGAGCGCAGAAGGTGATGCGAGGCGACCGCCACTACCGGCCGACGACGCTCGACAAATCGCCGACCCCGAAGTTCCATGCGATCCGGAAGAAGGTGCGCTGGGAGATGTGGGAGGCGTTATCCTGAGTCGTAGCGGAGTATCGGGAGGCGTCGGAGAAGCTTCGTGCCGAGGACCACACGGCGCTGTTCATGTTTCCCGAGGGTACCTTCCCTCCAGCCTTCCCATTCATTTCGTTCTCTGCTTCTCCGCGGGCTCCTTGTTGCCTTGAGCCGGCCGGCCGTCTCCGGCCGATGAGCTCCGACATCCGACATCAGCGATCCACCGATCGGGAGAAGGTGACGGCACTGATTTGGGAAAATCGAGAACGATGCGGCACGAGACCGCGATGGATGTCCGGTATTGGGAGTTGAGAAGATCCTGTGCCAGGATCGCTTCAAGGCTCCCTCCAAGAAGACTCCCAAGAAGGCTCCCAAGAAGTCACCACGGCCGCGGTTCCATGTGGAAAGCCCCGAGGCAAGAGCCGCTCTGTGGGGCGAGTTCAATGAGTTTGTCGCCGACTACGGCGTAGCCGCGGAGGCGCTGCTCTCCGGCCGACTGGACGCAGTCTCGTGGTTTCCCGAAGGAAGCTATCTCCCCGCGATGGTATTCGTCGGCGATCCCGCTCCCCCGACGCCACCGCCGCCGCCCACACGCGAGGTCACGGAGCTGGAGTCGGGAAC
>JAAEQG010001285.1 GCA_024231775.1 bacterium | reverse complement strand
GAATTAGTGTCGATTAGCGAAGATTAGCGTTCCCTGGAAGACGCCTCGGCCAACATCTGCCACGGCAGGGTCGCGGCTCAACGCTTGCGCCGCAGGTAGATCCGCACAAGCGGCAGGATCAAGATCAAAAACACCAGCAGCACACCCAGCCAGGGAAGCAGGACGATCAGCAGGATCGAAAGCCCTTGGGCTAGGGAGGCCATCGCGGTGATCGAGGCCTCGAACGAGCGGCGAACCCGCGTCGTGTAGGTGGGGGCCTGCTCGGGGACGTAGTCCTTGATCTCGTCGACGTTCAGATTGACCGTGGTCAGCGCGGTCAGGTCGTTCAACACCCGCATGCGCCCTTCCATCTGCTCGATCTCGCCCCGCACGCGGGCGATCTCGCGTTCGACGGCCAGGACCTCTTCCAACTTACCGGTGCTGTCTTCGAGCAGCTTGAGCAGGCGCTCCTCTTCCCTTTTCTTATTGCGGATGCGGGCTTCGACGTCGTAGTACTCCTCGCTCACGTCCTTGGAGTTGGAACTCACACGGCGCGCTTCGCCGAACTCCTGGGCGGCCGTGAGAAACTCCTCGTAGCGCGCCACCGGCACCCGGATCGTCCACTGTCCGCTGCGAGGACTGCCCCGCGAGCCGGTCACGTTCGATTGGGCCACGAAG
>JAAEQG010001284.1 GCA_024231775.1 bacterium | reverse complement strand
GGCGATCGAAGCCGAGCTAGACCCGGAGGACTTCGCCAAGGGGGTAGGACCGAAGCTGCGGCAGATGCTCATCCGCGGCGTGGGGGTTCACCATGCCGGAGTGCTGCCCAGGCACAAGGTGGCGGTGGAGAGGCTCTTCAACAAGAAGCTGGTGCCCTTCGTGATCTGCACCGAAACCCTGGCTGCGGGTATTAACCTGCCCGCCCGGTCGGTGGTGCTGAGCACGTTACTCAAGGGCAAGCGCGGCGATAAGAAGCTGATCTTCTCCTCGGCGGCCCATCAGATGTTTGGCCGTGCAGGCCGACCGCAGTTCGACACCCAGGGGTACGTGTTCGTGCTGTCCCACGAGGACGATGCCAAGCTCGAAAAATGGCGCAAGCGGTACGACCAGATCGACCCGAACTCCAAGGACCCGGGCATCATGCGGGCCCGCAAGCAGCTCGAACGCAAGCGTCCCTCGCGCCGGAAGACCGAGCAGTACTGGTCCGAGGGTCAGTTCAAAACGCTAATCAACTCCGGACCGGGTCGCCTGGCCAGCCGTTCGATGATCCCCTACCAGGTGCTCATCTATTTGCTCACCCGCACGGGTACGCTGCACGAAGTCCGCGAGTTTCTCGCCAAGCGTTTCAACCGCTCGGATCGCGTGGAGGGATTCCAGGCCCAGCTCGAGAGCATGATCGCCAACCTGGCTGCGTTCGGTTACCTGGAGAAGGACGAGGACGACGACCACGTACGCCTGGACAGCGGGATTCACGGGCTACTGACCTATCGCAGCGTGGACCCCCTGTACGGTGCGTTCCTCAGCAGGACTCTGGGCCGGGCCAGCTTCGATGAGAAGGTGCTGGCTCTGGAATCGGTCTTGTCCGTCCCGCCGGTTATCGAACGGCGCGTGCGCATTCCCGAAGACCTGCCCCCCGGACCTCTGCAGACCGAGGTGATCGAGCCGGTGCTGCTCTCGATGGGCGTAGTCCTCGCCCAGCCGGACGGATCACTGGTGGGCGCGTCGGACAACGAATACGAGGACTACTACGAAGAGCCGGAAGAAGAACGTCCCCCGACCTTCCCGGAAGGCCTCAAGATCATCTTCGAGAGCAAGCTGGCGGTCCCCGACAACTTCTTCGTGCAGCCGAAGTGGATCGCCGGTGCGGCGTTCAATTCGGATGGCGACTTCTATCGATTGGTGGGCATCTGCAACCTGGCCAAACAGGAGGGCCTGGTCTTGCGTCACCTGCTCCGTCTGGTGATCCTGGCCGGCGAGTTCCACTCCCAGACCGAAGACCCGGACTATCAACTCCTGGGCGAAAAGGTCACCCGGATATGCCAAGCGGTCGATCCGCGCTACACGGATCGCTTCCTGAGCGAGGCGGACAACGTGCGCAACGCCGCCCAGGCCTGAGACCAGGTCTGGTATCAACGTGCGGGTACGGGTCTTCTCCGAGCCGTGACCGCAGGGAAGCGGAACGCATGCCGGTAGGATCGAATCGGCAAGCTCAGACTGTCCTTGGCATCACTCCGCGCATCCGGAGCGCACCGCCCTGGTTACTGGTCGCACGGTGACGGTACCGCCTCCAGCGGAGCGTCGCCGTGGATGTAGTACACCTGAACCTTGACCTCGTCCTCGTGGTCGTTGGTTAAATCGATGAACGTATCCTGGATCAGCTCGCCCGCCGAGTTCCAGCGCAGCTCGACTTTCGGGAAGATCAACAGGCTGCCCTTCTCGCTGGTGCTGGCTCGCACATTCTGCGCCGAAGCCAGGGTCACCGGCGAACCGGAGCCATCGGAGCCCGCCGTCGCCGAAGTCACCAGGCTCGACGCCCTCACCGACGCGGAGAGTGAACCACTCTGGCCAGCTCCCGGGCGCTCGCCCGTTCCGCCGCCACCGGGGGTGACATCCGCACGGACCACCGCGCTATCATCGTAGCCCCAGCCGGGAAGGTTCATCCCCGCAGTATCACGGGCCATGGGCAAGCGGTCGAAACCGCCAAAGGCCAGGTGCTTAGCGGCTACGCCCACCAGCGGGTCGGCTTCACTGCCCGGGCAGACGCCGCTCTCCATGCCGTCGATCCGGGCTACGCCCTTGT
>JAAEQG010001283.1 GCA_024231775.1 bacterium | reverse complement strand
ATCGGATGACGGCCTTCAACCGGGGTCGCGCCCGCTACCCGCTGTTGCGTGCCGGGACCTATCGAATCACCGTGGTCTACACCCCGAAATGGGACGACGCCGAGTTCACCCAGACCGGCGTCGGCGCGCGCCGGAGCAACACCCTCGAGCTGGAGGTGACCAACAGTCCGCCCGCCGGCATCATCGGCCCCAACGCATCACCGTTAATCACCCTAAACAACGTACGGGGCCACGTGGTGGCTCAGCTCACCAACCGGCGTGATCTCCCCGTCCGGATCAACACCAACTTCTCCACGGGCAAGCCGCCCTTCTCCGCCCTGCGCTGGATGGTCTACTTCGACAAGGACTGGCGAGACTGCCCCACGTCCCCCGCACCGGACCTTCCCTTTTCCCGCGACCGATTAGTCGAGGTCCGCCCCGGAGAGAGGTTGGAGTTGGGCCGGGTCCAGCTCACCGAACTACGCCGGGTCGCCAAGCTCGACGCAAGCGATACCCTCTTCGTCCGCGTATTGTACACCAACCTGCTCGACCGCCGGTGGCAGCGCCAGGCGAAGCATCCGTCCGCCGAGTTGTCCGCCCCGCTTCCCGAGCACCTGCTACTCACCACCCTGCACTCCGAGCCCCTGCGCGACGACGGGAATAGCAGCAGCGGCAAAGCCAAGGTCGAAACACCTTGACTCTGCCGCCGGTTCCTGTGTACGTCTTAGCGGGTACGCGTCTCCGTAGGTTTGGAGCGTCCCCGAACACGTGAATCGTTACTTCCTGAACGGTCCTGCGCCGCGTCCGCATCCGCGACGACCCTTGCCGCGGCGACCTTCGCCCTTCGGGAGCTTATCCAACTCATCCTCGCTGAGTTCACCATCACCGTCCAGATCAGCCTCGGGGTGATGCTTGAGGATCATCTCGAGGCGACCTGCACCGAGACCTCCGCCACGACATCCCTTCCCACGCCCACCATAACGTCCATAGTGTTCACCGCGTCCCGCGCGCATCTCCGCGTCACTCAGGGCACCATCGCCGTCGGTGTCCAACTCGGGATGGATCTCCAGAATCCTCGCCTTGTGCTGCTCGAAGCTGCTGTCGTGAAAGGCCCTGGCCTCTTCCATCGTAAGCCCGCCGTCACCGTCCGTATCCGCCTCGGGATGCCGCACCAGTAGGTGTTCGAGGAACTTGACCTTGACCGTCTCCAGCTCCGCATCAGTGAGCGTGCCGTCGCCATCGGCATCCGCTTCGGCATGGCGCTTGGCCAGGCGAGCGAGAATCTCCGCCCGCTTCGCCTCGGAGAACGCCTGCCATTCGGCATCGCTGAGCTGCCCGTCGCCATCGGCGTCAGCATCCGAGTGCTTGGCAAGGTCAAACTGCTCGGGCGGCGTCTCCCCACTCAACAACTCCAGATGGTGCAACGCCATGCCCACGCGTCCCATCGGCCCACGGTCATGGGGTCCGAAACCACGGCCTTCAAACCCACGCTCACCCCGATGGTCGCGACGCCTCTCCCCACGCATCTCGGCGAAGAACGTCCGCACCTCGTCGCGCGTCAGAGCCCCATCGCCATCCGCGTCTATGCCCTTGTCCCCGAAGCGCTCGAGCAAGCGACTCTGACGCTCCTGATCCAGGGGCGCATTGGCCTGCTCTTCGTCCGCCCACACTGTTCCGGTCACCATCACCGACACTGCCAGCACGGGCAGCAGCACACTCTTCAGTACCCTATTCATCACTCGTTCTCCTGTAGTTCTTCTTCAACCCAATCTCGATCCCTATCAGGAAGGTCTTTCCGATGGGCACCGCCGCGTCCGCGGAACTTGTGGTGCCGCCCGAAACCCCGATGTCCAGGCCCCCCTCTACTGAACATCCTACGGAGCTTCTGCTCGAACACCGCGCGCTGGTCGTCGTTCAGAAGCTGGCTGAAACGCAAGAAGTGCTCCACGGTTTGCACTTGTTTCTGTCGATGCAGCTCAGTAAGGCGGTCCAACTGAGCGTCAATCAACGAACGATCCGGCTCGACACTCACCAGCAAACTCGCCAGCGTCGCACTCTCCTCCGCCAGCGTCTGATGCAGCTCGCGCATCTGTGCGTGCAGCCGATCGCCATCCGCCTTCACCTCCGCCCGCTGGTCCACGTCCAGACCGAGCTGTTCGAGGAACGCTTCGTGCCCGCGCTGTCGCGAACCGCAGGGACGTTCGCAATGGCGGCTATACGCCCGCACTCCAAACGTCGTCCCCATGCCCGCGTTGAACGCCAGCGAACCAATCAGCAACAACCATACCCATCTGGATCGCAACCAGGACATCCCTCAATCCTCCGAGCGCGGCAAGAGACTGATCAGCTCGTCCTCGACAGTCGGCGGGGTCTGCAACCCGAGGTACTCGTCAGCCAAGTAGGCTACCGCATCACGACGCGGTTCCTGATCCAACGGTACAAACCCGTTCGCCAAAATCACCAGCACCACTCCGGCACAGAACGCCACCGTCCCCAGCCCCAGCGGCGCGGGTCGCAGGTAATCAGACCACCAGCGCAACCGATCCGGAGGCTGTTCCAGGGCTTCGATCCGGGCCATCACCCGCCCGGAGTACCCCCCGCGCGGCTCTTCTGCGGGCAACAGGTCCAAAGCTCGATCAACCCGCCCGAGGTCGTCAGCAAACGCCTGGCAGACCAAGCAGGACCCCAGATGCGACTCCAAAGCGCCCTGCCGCGACGCATCCAGTTCGCCATCGCACCTCGCGGAGATCCAAAGTTGGGCTTTCCTGCATCGCATCAACGTCACCGTTCCCTCAGGTGGATTCAGCACCCCAGCATGACGAAACTTGCGGGGAACCTCCGTCATCCATCTCGGCCAAACTGGTCCGCAAAGCCTTGCGCGCCCGAAAAAGCAACGACTCCACCGCGGGAACCGATAGCTCCAACACCGCAGCTATCTCCACGTAGGAAAGCTCGTGATAATGACGGAGTACCACGGCGGCACGCTGGCGGGAGGGGAGTCCGCTAATAGCTCCGCGGACCTCCGCAGCCCGCTCCCGAGACTCCCACGCAGCCGCAGGCCCACCAGCCATATCCACCGGTTCGGGGACCGTACCACCACCAAGGGAAAGTGCCCCGCGCAACCGTTCCCGCCGCCGGTGGTTCAAGCAGGTGTTGGTCGCGATCCGTAGCAGCCAGGTAACCACTTTCGCCCGAGGCTCGTAGTTGCGGGCTGCTCTCCAGGCCTTCAGGAACACGTCCTGAGCAACATCCTCCGCCACCTGACGGGCGGCGCTACCCAGGAAGCGCTGTGCGAAGCGGACTACGGTGGGATAATGCCGCTCGACCACCATACCGAACGCAGCCCGGTCACCTCGGCTGACCTCCGCCATCAGGGCTTCATCACTGCGTTCGGACATCGCCACGACAGGTTCGCTCCGCACCGTCTTCGCCGCGCACCGCAGCTGGGTTCACCGCGCGCTCACGACTTCGGACCAACGGCTCTCATTACTCAAAACGCCTCAACCTCCCAAACCTTGCGGATCCAATTGTCGGAAGTTCCCGCCGAGTCCTGTCATGCGCAACCTGGTTGATTACTTCCGTTTCCCGCGTTCATGTTGCGGCTGTAAACCCCTCTCCCCTGGGGGAGAGGGCAGGGT
>JAAEQG010001282.1 GCA_024231775.1 bacterium | reverse complement strand
GGCAACGCAGCTACTTCGCCTCGTCCGTGCGGTATTGGTCAAAGAGCAGGTCGAGCCCTGCGTTAAGGACGCCTCTAGTTGCGGTTTCGATCGCGGCTACGCTCTCGTTGCGAAACTCGGGGCATCCTCCCATGACCATGGGCAACAGCAACCCCAAGGCGAGCAGGAGAGATAGGGAAACGGTCCCAGGCCGGTGTGGTTGACCTTTCCTCATGAGACAAAGCTCCGTAAGTCGCTAAACACGCGCGCCGGATCGACGATGGCGGCACAGAGGCTAGAGGGTTGTACTGCCCCTCTTCGGTGCGTTATATTGACCCAATGCACATTGTACCCAGGTTGATGCGAGGTTGGAAGCAGGCCGCTGCGGAGGGGGTGCCCCCGGTCCGGAGGCACGTCATCTGCTGCCGGTTGACGGTGTGGGTGATGCTGGCGTGCTCGACATCAGTCGATGGCGGTCCGCCTTCAGGGCACGGGGCTCATCCGCCCATGCCCGACCAGCAGTATATTCTGCAATGTCGGCTGGATGTCGGGGGGGCGCCAAGGATCCTCGACACCACGGTACAGCTGCGGTCCCCCGCTTTACCGGCAGAGCTCAAGCAGAAGGTCGAGCTACCTGCCCCGGTGCCGCCTCTGCAACTCACGCAATATCTACCCCAGGCGGTGCAGAAGCAGGATGTTCTGCCCACGGAGGACGCTGAGGGCCAACCGGCGGTTGAACTATCCATCGTGGGTCCGACCCAGTCGTACCGGCGGTGGCTGATCTCCGGTGACCAGCAGCGCAACCGGCTAACCAGCCTCATTGGCACCTGGCGCTATATGGCCGTTGCGGATCGGGCGGAGCGTGACGAGCTATTCGCCCAGTTCGAGAGTGAGTTCACGCGCGAACCCAAGCTGCGCATCACGCGGATGGATGGGAGCGGAGCCCGCGAACTGAGCGGTTTGCCAGGCGCAGCCCAGCATCTGAAGGAACTCGGCTGCAACGTACGGATCACCTCGTTCTTCGCGCATTTCGCGATGGACGAGAGCGCCAAACAACCCGTGAATCGTTCGGACCGCCGCCTGAACCCCGCAGCCAAAGTCGAGATTGAATCCGCCGGTAAGAAGGAGATCCGGTGGGTCTTCGCGAAGTTCGCCGGGTTCGACATGCAGGAGGGCGATTCGCTGCCCTTTCAGATGACGCTCAACTGTCCACTCGAGCGGGAGAACCCTGCCCCGGACTTTGTGCTAATCACCGTGGATCGGCGCCGACACGAGGTCTGGGTCCGTCACGATGGAAAGGTGGTCGTCCGACCGCTGGCGCTCGACGACAAGATCAAGGTGGGATCATCGCAGTACGTATTTGACGTAGCCAGGTTCGTTCCCTCCGGCCGACTTACCGAGGAGTACGTGCCGGCGTCGGGCCGTGGCGGATCTCCGGCCCTGCAATTCGAGACCAAGGAGGCGTCGGGCAAACGCATCCGGATGTGGTTGGGGCTGAACCAGTCGCGGGTTATCGCTACGCCGGTGGGTCCAATGACGGTGGTATTCACCGCCAATCGCGCAGCTTCCCAAGGAGTCCATCCATGACGCGCCTGCTGTCGCACGCGATCGCCGGGTCGTTTGTTGTCTCTGCCGCGTTCGCCGACGCCGGGAAGCCGCCACCAGGGTACCCAGGCACGTGTACGGATGCAGGTTGCCACCACAGTTTCACCGAACGGCGAGTGATCCACGACCCCGTTGGCGAAGGGGAGTGCGACGTGTGTCACACGGTTGCGGACGAGAAGGAGCATCGGTTCAAGCTCAACGCCGAGGGCGCGGAACTGTGTACGGACTGTCATGACGCCCCCTCCGGCAAGGTCGAACACGATCCCGTGGCTCAGGGGGAATGCACGGCGTGTCATGACCCGCATGGCAGTGCGGGGCGGCATCTGCTGACCGGGCGCACGGTGGGCGAGGTCTGTACCGGCTGCCATGACGGCGTGGTTGACGACCACAAGTACGTGCATGGACCGGCAGCGGTGGGCGCCTGCACCGCATGCCACGAGGCGCATGCCGCAGATCACCCCGCCCTGTTACGCGCGCCGGAACAGGAGGTCTGTCTGAAGTGTCACCAACCCCTGGCGGAGCGACTCCAGGGGAAGTCGTACACTCATGCTCCGGTGTCCAAGGGGTGTATTGCGTGCCACAATCCGCACGGAGCGGACGATAAGCTGATGTTGAAACAACCGGCGCCGGGGCTGTGTTTCTCCTGTCACCCGGCGATCTCCGCCGCAGCTACGTCCGGCACGGTGAACCACGCCCCCATCACGGAGGGCAGCGCCTGTGCGCTCTGTCATGATGCGCACGCCTCGGACTTCGAGTCGGTTCTGAAGCAGGAGCCAATCACGGTATGTCTCTCCTGTCATGACAAGACCATCGAAACAAAAACTGGTAAGCTGGGGGACTTCAAGAGCTTGTTGGCGAACAACCCAGAGCACCACGGCCCGATCGCGGAGGGGAATTGCACCGGATGCCATGGTGAGGTACATGGCGGAACCCATTTCCGGTTGCTGAACAGCGACTATCCGGCGAAGTTCTACGCCTCGTACGACGAGGATCTGTACGCCCTGTGCTTCGAGTGCCACGAAGCGGACGCGATGCGCGACAAGCGGACCGACGCGGCGACCGACTTCCGCAACGGGGACGAGAACCTCCATTACGTGCACGTAAACCGCGAGGGCAAGGGGCGCACCTGCCGCGCATGCCATCAGACTCACGCCAGCAAGTGGCCCAAGCATGTGACCGAGTCCGTACCCTTCGGGGACTGGGATCTGCCCCTCAATTTCGAGAAGACGCCCACCGGAGGTTCCTGTCTTCCGGGATGTCATCGTCTGTACCGCTACGATCGCAAGTCGTCGGTGGTGAATGTGCCCAGAACCTGAGCCTGAGGACGCGGTGACCGGAGCCGGGCGGCGCGTACTGAGTGTCTGACCATGTCCCACAAACCTGTAAGTTGTGCGGTTCTCATGCTCTCCGGTCTCGTCACCTTCGCCGGGGCTGAACCGGCTGAGGGACTGCGCAACGTGAGCGCAGGCGATCCTTTTCCATCGTTCTCGGTTCAGACCGCCGACGGCCAAGTGGTTGGGACGGGTGACCTGCAGGGCAAGACTCTACTTCTGGTTTTCGTCCGGCCGGGACAGCCCAGCTCGCAGGAGGTGCTCAGCACAGCGCAAGAGATCCTCAGCGGCAACGAGGGCGGAGAACTGCGCGTGTTGGCGGTGTCCACGGACAAGGAGGCAAAACCCGGTTTCTTGACCGCATTCGCCAAGGAACACGGGCTCAGTTTCTCCCCAGCGATGGATCCCCAGCGCAAGCTCTATGGGGATTGCGGCGTGGTCGTGGTGCCCACAGCCCTGCTGATCGACGGGAAGAATAACCTCCGGTACGAGCAACCGCAAGTGCCGCCGGGTTATGCGACGCGTCTTCGTCTCAACACCGAGTTGCTGCTCGGCAAGCTGAGCCAGGATCAGTTCAACGCTCGGCTCGCGGAGATGACGACGCGAAAATCGAAGGAGGAGGTGTCTCGCCGCCGCCGTCTGGGGCTGGCGCGACGGCTGGCGGAGGACGAGCAGCTTGCGGAGGCTGTCGCCATTCTCGCACCGCTGCTGTCCGAGCACGCTTCACCGCGGGTAGCTGCGTTGCTGGGCGAGTGCCATCTGAGGCTGGGACAGATGACGGAGGCTGCCGACTGCCTCAGACCGTATGCCGATCTCCCATCGGCTCCCCCTGGGCTGAAGCTCGTGCTCGGCCGGCTGGAGGTTGGGCAGGGCAACGATGAACGTGCGGAGAAATACCTGCTGGAGGCGATTGAGAGGGCCCCGCGCAAGGGGCCCGCTCTGTTCGAGCTGGGTCGTCTCTACGAGCGCCGACAGGAGCCATCCAGGGCATTGAGATGCTATCGCCGGGCGCTGGAAGAAATATACGGTGTGGAGCCAACACGTGCTCCGACAGTTGCGTCACCCGGAGCTTGAGCCCCAGTGCGTTCGCCAGTGCGCCCCGCGCGGGTTGCGGCGGACAGGGCGCAGCCTTAGGATTCCAGATTGAGGTACGCATTCATGTGGCCGGACTCGTCTTTGCGCATACTGGTGATCTTTGCCGTCGGCACGCTCGCGGGCTGCAACACCGTGCCGGAACAGGAGAGGCAACTGCTCTTCTTCCCCTCCCCGCCGGCTGAGCCGCGGATCCAGTTTCTGGCTTGGGCCAGCGGAGCCGAAGAGGTCGAACCGTCCAAGGGGACGCTCGAGAGCTTCGTCCTGGGTGAGGAACCGGTCGCCCGGCGGGTGATCAACAAGCCCTACGGCATAGCCGCCCGGGACGGAGTGGCTTATGTGTGCGACACGAAGGGTTTGACCATCTGCCGGTTGGACTTCAAGAACCGGAGCTACAGCATATTCGGGTACAGCGGGCCGGGACGGCTGCGCAAGCCCATCAACATCACCATCGACCCGTTGGGCTATAAGTTCGTGGTGGACCCGGTCCGCAAACAGGTAGTCGTGTTCGGCCCGACGGACAAGTACGTTACCGCGTTTGACATCCCCGAGCCCTGTCGCCCGGTCGATGTTGCGGTCTACGAGAACGAGCTGTACGTCCTGGACAACGACGAGACGTGCCAGATCGTGGTGCTCGATCGGACCAGCGGGGAAGTCCTCCGCACAATCGGTGGTCCGGGCGGCGAACCGGGACAGTTCAAGATCCCCAACAGCCTGTGTGTTGGACCGAAGGGATACCTTTACGTCAGTGATACGCACAACTGGCGGATCCACAAACTGACCCGCGATGGTGAGCCGGTGTGGGTCAAGGGCACGCCGGGCTACACGCTCGGGCGGTTCGGCCGTCCACGGGGCATCCGCGTGGGTCCCGACGGCACCATCTTCGTGGTGGACGGGGCCACCGAAATCGTGCAGATGTTCAGCCCGGAGGGTGAGATACTCATGCGCTTCGGCGGTCCGGGAGACGCTCCGGGGGCGTTGGCTTTGCCCTCGACGCTCGCCATCGACCCCGCGTCCCTGAGCTACTTCCGAAAGTACATCCACGAGGACTTTGACGCGAAGTACGTGTTGTTTGTGGCGAGTCAGTATGGCGCCCGCCTGATCAACGTCTACGCTCTGGGCTCCTTCCCGGAGGGGTACCAGCTCTCCGAGTCCGAAGTCGCCACGCTCCCCATCATCAGTCTGGACGAAGGACTCGGACCGGTGGACGACCGGAGCGTCATCGAGGATGCCGGCTTGCCGCCGATTCCCGATGGCGATGGCCAGCCGCAAACTCCACAGCCCGCGGATGAGACGGAAGAGCTCCGGGAACAGGACTGATCGAATGTGTCGGGGAGAGCGTTTCCTTGGTCAGCCGGCGAGCCATCATCATCCTGTCCCTGTTGATCGTGGGCGCCGGGGTGGTGGCAGCCTGTTCGGAGGAGACGCGCTACCGCACCTTGCGCTTCTTCTTCGACGGCGTACCTGACCCCGGAGCCCCCCCGCCACCGCGGGGATACCCCGCCAGGGTGCCACCGACTGGAACCCCAGAGGTTGCTGAAACCCCCAAGCGCAAGCCTTCCGGGAAGACCATCTGGTCTCATGCGCCCTTCCGTGACAACAAGTGCGGTGACTGTCACCGCGCACGTAGCGGTAGCGTGCCGACTGCCCAGGAGGGTCTCTGCGCCCGCTGCCACCGGGATATACCCGGGGATCCACCCTATGTGCATGGTCCGGTCGCGGTGAACGATTGCAGTGCGTGCCATCATCATCACAGTTCCGTTTATCCAAAGCTGCTGCTCGACGAGCGTTCGGCGCTCTGCGCCCGTTGCCACCGCAGGGAAGACCTGACCGCAGGTCGTTACCACGCGGCTGACGGCGAGCAGGCGTGCGTTGACTGTCATGATCCGCATGCCGGGGATAATCCCTTTCTGCTAAAACTACGCACCGACTGGGGAACGTATGTTCACGGCCCGGTTGCGGTGGGTGACTGCGCTTTTTGCCATCGGGGGCAAGCCCCGGTCGACTCCGCTTCGGCGCTTTCCCCGCGGACCGCACTCTGTCTTCGCTGTCACCAGCGCGCGGATTTGACCGAGGGATTGCACCACGGTGCCAAAGACGAGCAGGACTGTACGACCTGCCACGACCCCCATGGTGGCGAGAACGTGTACTTCTTGAAGCAGGACGTGCGTTGACCGGTAGGCGCAAACAAACCCGTCAAGAGTCGAGCGCTCCTCCGGTCCGGGCGGTGTCTCCGGGGCGACATCTTCGGTGGGTTGCCCTCGCAGGGGGTGTCTGTGCGCTGGCCTTCCTGGCGGCGTGCCGTGCGTCCGGTGCCGGTCGTCAGAAGACGCAGTCGCTGAAACTCACGGACATCGGCGGATACGTCGAGTTTGTCGCCCGTCAACGCGAGCATAGCCAGGAGTCCAAGGCAGGCGGGGGTACCCTGGACGAAGAGGAGATGATCTTCGAAGAGAACGTGAGGCTCGATACCGACGGATTCGCCTACCACCCGAATCTGATGGAGTTCGCTCTCGGCGGGTTGTTCGGCCTGGTCCAGCATGACTATCGGGAGAACGTTAGCGGGCGCGAGCGCACCAGTGGCGACAACGGTACGGCAATCGAGTTCGACTTCGACGCCAGTTTTCTCAAGAAGAAGAAGTACCCGGGGAACGTTTTCGCACACCGGCAGCGCACCCTGGAGCCCCGCCCATTCAATTCCAGTCTGGAGACCACCACCACGGATTACGGGTTGGTTTGGCAGTACATCAGTGAAAAGGTTCCCACGAGCTTCCGTCTCAGCCACACGGATGTGCGGCTCGATCCTCTCAACTCCGTGGAAGAGGAAGGACTACAGAAGAACACCAGTGCCCGATTCGAGACCGCCTACAAGTTCAACCAGCAGAACGAGTTGTCGTTACTCTACGAGCGCCAATCAGTCGAGGAGCAGCCCTTCGAGCTGCAGTATGACTCCGACGAAGCAACGCTCGGCCATCACCTCCGGTTCGGCGGGCGGAACCAGCATCGGTTGGAGTCGGAGCTGAACTACTTCTACCAACGGGGAACGTACAACATCGAGCGGTTTCGCTGGCGAGAGATCCTGCGGTTGGATCACACCGACGAGTTGCGCTCATGGTACAGATTCGAATTGCTGGACCGGACCCAGGGTGGTTTTGTGGGGGTGGCGGAGCTGGATGAGCGACGCTACACGCTCTCGGCGACCATCGAGCACGAGTTGTACGATAGTCTGGTCTCGCAGTTTCACGCCTTTGGCCTGAAACAGGAGTTTGGGGCTGGACTGGAGATCAACCGAATCGGCGCCTTGGCGTCTTTCGACTACCGCAAGGACAATCGTTGGGGCAGGCTGCTGGCAACATACCGAGCCACGATTCAGCACGAAGAACGCACCGGCGTAGGCTTGCGCGTCGGGGTCGTCGACGAGCAACACACCTTTATGGATCCTGAGCCCATTGTCCTCGTCGGTACCAGGATCGAGACGGGTTCCATTGTCATCACTGCCGAGGATCGGGTGACGCTCTACCACGCCGGACGCGACTTCAATCTGTTCTTGCGCGGGGACTGGATGGAAATCGAGCGCGTGCCGACCGGGCGGATTCTCGACGGACAGACCGTATTGGTCGACTACGTCTACCATGTTGGAGGTGACTATGACCTCGACACCATCAACCAGGATTTTAGAGTGCGGCAGGAATTCAACTTTGGTTTGTCACCCTACTATCAACTGCGCTGGCAGGACCAGACGATAACCCCGGCATGGGCGACCGGATCGACCCCGGAGGACATCACCGGCCACGTATTCGGCATGGAATACCGCTGGCGGTCGTTGCGGCTGGTTGCCGAATACGAGGACCGCGACTCCACGATCTCGGCTTTCGAAGCCATCCGGTTGAGCGCGGACTACACGCACAGATTCAAGTTCGGAGCCACCGGTACGGTCAAGGTTCGCTGGTCGGACATGTCCTACAAACCTCCCGACGAGCGGGAGACCACGTTCTTCACCGCCGAGGGGCGTTACCGTCACATGATCACCTCCGGATTGACGGTAGAGGGCGCTGTGTTGTATCGCACGGAGGAGGACTCTCTCAGCGGCGACGACGAGGGCGTGGACGTGGATTTCTCGCTCGAGTGGTTTGTTCGTCAGACGGAGGTCCGAGTGACGTACGAGTACGGGATGTTCGAGGACGACTTCGCGAGTAGCGATCAGTCTTCGCTGTTCGTGCAAGTGAGACGACGATTCTGAGGGGTGCAGATTATGAACGATACTACCCCGGGGCGTCAGGAACCGGAAGCCCAAGGACAGGCGTGGGTTACTGCAGCGCGGTTGCGGCAGCGCAATCCTGGCGCCTTCTGCCTGCTGTTTGTCTTGCTGACGCTCTCTGGACCGAGTCTGCTGTCGACGGGATGCAGTCAGGCGCTCAGGCCCATCTTCGAATCTGTTGAGTCGGCTCCAGCTTGGCCCCCTCCTCCAACTGAACCGCGGATTCGCTACGTCGGACAGCTCCGGTCGTCGGCTGATCTCAAGGCGCCCCCCAAGCTGTTCCAGGCCCTGGGGGACTTCTTCATCGGGGCTGCCGACCCGGACGTCCTCTATGGTCCGCAAGCGGTGGTGTGTACACCGGACGGGGAGCGGGTGTGGGTGGCGGACAGCGGAGGCCGTTGCGTCCACCAGTTTGACTTGAGCGCGCGGTCGTATCTGAAGATCAATCGCGTAGGGGCTGCGCCGTTGCTCAGCCCCGTGGACGTCTGCCTCGGTCCGGGGGGATCAATCTTCGTGTGCGATTCGGAGGGCGTGGACGTGTATCGGTTCTCGGACAAGACCGGTGCGTTGATCGAGACCTTGCGTCTGCCCGAGGACATCATTCGTCCGGTCGCGCTGGGCTGGGCTGCCGAGCGGGAAGAGCTTTTCGTCGTGGACGTTGCGGCACACGACATCAAGGTGCTCGGTGCGGACGGTCTGCTCCGCCGGATCATCGGTCGACGCGGCGCGGCGGCAGGAGAGTTCAACTTTCCCTGTGACGTGGTTCTCGATGGTGAGCTGATCTGGGTGGTGGACGCGGGCAACGCGCGCGTGCAAGGACTAACGCTTGCTGGCGATCCGGTGGCGGTGCTCGGGCGGGCTGGTGACGCCCCTGGTGATCTGGCGCTCCCCAAGTCCATTGCTCTGGACAGCGATGGCGATCTCTATGTCGTTGACGCCCGCTTTGAGAACGTGCAGATCTTCGACCGACAGGGCCGCCTGCTGCTCTTTTTCGGCGGGGAAGGGACGGGACCGGGCGAATTCTGGCTGCCCGCCGGCGTTTTTATCGATAAGAACAACCGGATATGGATATGCGATACATACAATGGGCGTGTGCAGGTTTTCGACTACCTCAGTGCCCCCGACCGCGTAGCAGGGGGCGAGGGGGCTACCCCGGCGGTGCCGCCGCAGGCGCCAGCATCCTCGGGCAGGAGGGTTCGCCATGACCCGTAGTTACCGGATGATCAGGCTGGCTGGTGCGGTTGCTGTGGCCGCGTGGTGGACCGGCCCGGAATCGTGGGCTCAGCAGCGCGTGGCGGACACGTCTCACAACCTGTCGGCCAGCGGTCCGGGGCAGATTCGTGCTCTGAACGAAGAACAGATCTGCGTTTTCTGCCACGCGACCCATAACACCTCCGGAATGCGTCCCTTGTGGAACCGCGACGAATCCGCGGCGAGCTACCAGATCTACGAGTCGTCCACGCTCGACGCCAAGCCCGGTCAACCGACCGGATCCAGCAAGCTCTGTCTGAGTTGTCACGACGGCACCATCGCTCTGGGGCGCGTGCTCAGCCGGTCGGACCGCATCCGCATGACCGGCGGAGACTTCATGCCTTCGGGGCTCACTAATCTGGGGTCCGATCTTTCTGACGATCACCCGGTGAGCTTCGAGTACACCTCCGGGTTGGCAGCTTCCGACCGTCAGCTCGCCAACCCCACCGGGCTGCGCACTGAAGTGCGCCTCGATGTGGCAGGTCGCCTGCAATGCACCTCCTGCCACAACCCCCACAGTAACGCGTACGGAAGCTTCCTGGTCACTCGGCAGGAGCACGGTGAACTATGCACCTCCTGCCACGTAATGGAGGGATGGTCCTCCAGTGCTCACGCACAGTCAGGCGCGACGGTGAGCGCCGCCCCGGACGCTGACTGGCCTTTCTCCACCGTGGCCGAGAACGCTTGCCGAAGTTGCCACCGGCCGCACACCGCCGGGGGGCGCGAGCGGTTGCTGATCTTCGAGAAGGAGGAGGACAACTGCCTGAATTGCCATGACGGCGGGGTGGCCCGCACGAATATCCGCGCAGAGCTCAATAAGACCTCTGCCCACGACCCCAGCCATCGTTCGCAGATTCACGACCCCGCTGAACCACTGCGTGGCGACCCCGAGCATGTCGAATGCGGCGATTGTCACAATCCGCATTCCGCAACTGAGGAAATCGTGGCGACCACCTACGTCCCCCTCGGGGCAACGTTGGCCAAGGTGAGAGGCGTCACGAGCGGCGGGGCGGAGGTTGACGCAGCCCGCAACGAGTACGAGATCTGTTTTCGCTGCCACGCCGCGAGCGCCGTCCAAGTGTCTCGCCGAGTCTCCCGGCAGATCCAGCGGACCGATCTCCGCCTGAAGTTCAGCTCAGGTAATCCGAGCTTCCATCCGGTGATTGTTTCTTCTCCATCCCGGGACGTCGTGAGCCTGGTCCCCGGTTTGGTTCCGGGCACGATGATTCGGTGTACGGATTGCCACAACAACGATTCCGGACCACGGTCCGGTGGCAGCGGGCCTGACGGACCTCATGGCTCGATCTACGACTTCCTGCTCGAACGCAACTACACCACCGACGATGACACCGTGGAGTCTGAGTACAGCTACGCGCTCTGCTACAAGTGCCATCAACGCACCTCGATCCTGGGGGACCGCAGCTTCACGGCCCACCGTCTGCACGTCGTGGACGAGCGTACTCCCTGCTCAGCCTGTCACGCTCCTCATGGTATCAGCGCGACTCAGCGTTCGGGCTCGGATCACACCCACTTGATCAACTTCGATCTGAGCATTGTGCGTCCCGACCCGGTCACCCAGCGCACAGTGTTCCGTGATCTGGGAACCCATTCTGGAACCTGCACGCTGCTCTGCCATGGCTCGGCCCACGAAGCCCGCCCCTACGGCCCAGATGGTTCTGTCGTCCCGGAGCTCGAACTACCCGCCGCCAAGAGAATCCGCAGACGATAGCTGTTGGTGGGGCGGATGTGGTTCTCGGCGGCGTTGACCGCGACACCGCAGCTCCCATAATACTCTGGGCTCGATTCTTCCCTGACGAGAAGGCACGCGTGATATGGCTGAGGACTTGGTACATGGCTCCGCACCTCCCACCTCCGTCAGTGCAACGTCGGGTATAAGTTCCCTCCTTCGAGCGGTGGGTTCGCTGTGGTTTGCAGCAGGATTGCTGATGCTCCTGCTGGTGGGAATGGCCTGCGCTACGGTGTACGAGTCCATGCACACGCCCGAACGGGCGTTGGCGGTGTTCTACAGATCGTGGTGGTTCAGGGCACTCCTGGGGTCGGTCGCGGTCAACGTTCTCGCTTCGATGGTCGTGCGCTATCCTTTTTCCAAGCGACAGATCGGATTCGTGCTCACGCACAGCGGTATCCTGGTCACGCTCGCCGGAGCTTTGGTGACCTGCAGTCTCTGTGAGGAAGGTCAGCTTGGCCTTTTCGAGGGTGATACCGTCGAGGAGTACAGTTCCGCGGCGTCCACCCTGACGGTGGTCAACCGGGGCGAGGGGACACGATCGTCGATCGATCTCGTGGGACGCTCCTTCGGTGGTTACGAGCGCGTCGATCAGCCCACCGCCTCCGTCTTGAAGCTGGACGAAGCGAGCTTCCACGTCGAGCGCTACCTTCCCGATGCCGAGTGGGTAGAGCAGGTCCTCGACGACCACGCGGACCCCCAGCCGGCCATCGAGGTTGCGTGGTCCGCCCCTGATGCAGCTAGCGTCATCTGGGTGTTCGCCGGGGAGACCAAGGCGCTGGATTCGGCGCAGGTCACCTTCCAGATGATTGAGGACGCGGACGCCCTGATCAGTTTCCTGGACACCGCGCCACGCCCCCAACCGGATGCTCAGGCTCGGGTGATCGCCAAGTACGCAGGAGAAGTCCACACCCTGTCCCTGGCGGATCTGCTCAAGGGTGATGTGACACTGCGTGGCACCGAATTCGCCGTTCGGGCCCTGCGGTTTCTACCCCACGCTATCGTCGGCTCAGACCACCAGGTGACCAACGCATCAGACCAGCCGATCAACCCGGCGGTGGAGTTGGAAGTGGTCACCCCCCGGGGGCGGGAGAAGCGGCTTATCTTCGCGAACTTCCCGGTCTTTCGATCCATGCACGCGGAGGAGGTCAACGAAGATCTCGAGCTGACCTTCGAGGCGCCCTCGGTGGTCGCCCACGATGTTCCCATCGAGGTGGTGAGCGGACCGGCGGAAGGGCTGCACGTTCGGTTCAACCCGCAGGACGGAGACCCCATCACCCGGGCGTTGCCTATCGGTATTGCGGTAGACACTCCCTGGCCCGGCGAGACGCTAACCGTCCGGCGCCGGCTCGAGCATGCCCGTCGTCAGTGGTCGATGGACGCCGTCGAGCCCGTGCGGAAAGCACGTAAGCCGGTGTTACTGCTGGGAGTCAGCGCCGCCCCGCACTCCGACCAGATGTGGGTGCAACGACTTTCTCCCCGTTCGATGACGATCAACGGCGTGCCCTATGAGGTGGTCTTCGCCGGAAAACGAAACCCCCTGGGATTCGCTCTCACCTTGGACCGATTCCAAGTCGGTTTCTATCCGGGCAGTACCAGGCCTCGATCCTTCGAAAGTCATGTCACCATCACCGATCCTGCGTCGGGTAGGACCCTGAGTCGCGTCGTCAGCATGAACCACCCCGTCAAGTACGGTCGGTTCACGGTCTATCAGTCCAGCTACCGGAAGGGTCCCCAACAGACCGCCAGCTTTCTCAGCGTCTCCTGGGACCCGGGGCAACCGGTTGTCTTTGCCGGCTATATCATCATGCTGATCGGCATGGTGGTCGTGCTGGGGATCCGTCTCGCCGACCGTGCGGTGGGCAAGATGTGAGCCGGCGCGGGGAATGGGTGACGTGGCGCGCGGTCTTTCTTTTCCGGAGTCGTCCAACGTGTTGGAGGAGCACCCTGGATTCTCATCTCCCCTCCTGTGGCACAGCTCTCGACCAAGGCTTCAAGCTGGGTGGCGATGGGATCCAAGTCGGCTTGGCGGGCCAGAGGGATCGCCCCCCGGGCG
>JAAEQG010001281.1 GCA_024231775.1 bacterium | reverse complement strand
GCGGCTGGCGTCCCTGCCGGCCGTCGGCCTGCGAGACGCAGGCCGCTACAATGACCGGCGAAACCTGCACTACTGCTCCGTCAATCCTCAAACAACGGGTGCCATGGGCAAGCAGCAGCTTGCCCGTGTCCTTGGAAGACCAACGCACACGGGCAAACGAGTTTGCCCATGCCACCCGAAGAGCTACGGTTGACAAAGCACTACCTCTCTGGAAGCAACACTACTCTCCAATGATCTTGACCAGCACGCGCTTGCGCCTCCGCCCGTCGAACTCACCATAGAAGATCTGCTCCCACGGTCCAAAGTCCAGACGACCGTCGGTCACCGCGACCACGACCTCCCGACCCATGATCTGGCGTTTAAGGTGGGCGTCGGCGTTGTCTTCCCCGGTATCGTTGTGGCGATACTGCTCCAGCGGTTCGTGCGGAGCCAACCCCTCCAGCCAGCATTCGTAGTCCCCCAGCAGACCGCGCTCGTCATCGTTGATGTACACGCTAGCGGTGATGTGCATCGCGTTGACCAGGCACAGCCCCTCACGGATTCCGCTCGCACGCAGAACCTCCTCGACATGCGCAGTGATGTTGATGAACTGCCGTCGCTCCGGGGCTTCAAACCACAGTTCCTTGCGGTGGGACTTCATGCTGCGCCTCCTGCAACAGGTGACGCCAAACCCTAACCCAGCCGGTTGGTGTTGTCACGTCCATCGATGGCGAAGCCGCACCCGCCTGCATGATAGTGCCGGGTGCCATGCTCATCCCGTAGGGTGAGCATGCCTCGCCCGACGTAGCCTGCGAACACCGCATGCCCTCTCATGCCAATGTGCGGCATGAGCTTGCCGATTCGACTCATCGACCTGCGTTCCGCTCCATCACGATTGCGGCTCGGGGGAGACTCGCACCGGGGTGTTCATACAAGACTTGGCATAGCCGCGAAAAGGCACAAGAATCTCAAAGTTTGTGCCTTTATTGCTTCTTGCTGGGTGGCCCATCTCGTTGATCCGACGCACGGGCGGATCTCGAGGTGGGGGACAGAATGGCCGCGAAGATGCTCAAGAGGCGCAGGGTTTGTGCCTCCTGTGCTTCTTTGCGGCTACCTGAAGAAGGGAGGCTCGGCGGGAGCCGCCGGGACGAACACGCGGGGCGCACACCCCGACCGGCGCGGAAAACGTCGCGACGACTACAGCCCCGTCAGCAGACGCGACACCTGCAGCCCCAGAGAATTGCTGATCCGGGCCAGTGCCCAGACCGAAGCGGCGTTCTTGCCCAGCTCCACCTGCGAGAGCTGCGAGGTGGTCAGTTCGGTGCGCTCGGACAACTGACGCAAAGTGAGGTTCTGCGACAGCCGCTCCTGGCGGATCCGATGTCCGATCAGGCGATTCAGCTCGCCCTCGTTCGTGTAGATCAGCCCCAGCTTGCGGCAGGCCCGATCCACCGACTCCAGCAGGTCTTCCTTCTTGAAGGGTTTGGTGATGTAGTCGCTCGTGCCCTGCCGCATCATCGCGGTCGCGGTCTCCAGGTCCGGGTAGGCGGTCATCACGATGCACACCAAACGGTCATCGATCTCTTTGAGCTTCTCCACCACCGCGATACCGTCCACCTCGGGCATGCGCAGATCGACCAGGGCAATCTGGCACGACTCGCTCTCTGCGCATTCGATCGCAGCCTCCCCGCTGGTGAACGTGCGCGGGCGATACCCCGCCTCCTCCAGCAACAAGCCCACCATATTGCACACACTCTGGTCATCGTCGATCACCAGAACCTTGATATGATGCTTAGCAGCCATGACCTGTCCTCACCATTCCCTCGAATCCCCCGTGCTCAGGGCGTCGGCTACGACCGACCGGCCCAGGCGACCGTCTCGCGGGCCGGGCCACTCCTCCCCCGCCGACCGCAACCTCCCATACCCCGCAGACTCCAGAACGCCTACGGGCGAGTTGCGCACCCTGCCCAATCCACGACCGCCAAGTGACTCCCGGAATAAAGTCACAGTGCTCATTATAGTAGAGTCACACTGTAAAAGGCCACCCCGAATCCTGTGAAACTTTAACCGTACGGTGATACTGTACTGGCCCCAGGCCAAACCGGCCCTCGAACCGCACAGCCCGCAGGCTTACCGGCTGCCCGTTCGCTCCACCCCGGCCGATTCGAGGTCCAGTAACGCAGGGCGGCGTAGCCGGGGTGCCATGCTCATCCCGAAGGGTGAGCATGCTGAGCATGCACCGGCGCGGAATCGCTGGCGTTCCTGGCCCAGTTCTCCCCGCGTCAAACCAGGAGCATGGCCACGCTACGCGATGGCCATGGCACCCGGCCATGCCGCGCGGGGCTTGCCTCCCACGCTTTGCCCCGCAGAGAACGGGACACCCGCGGGTACCACCGCGGAAGGCCCGGAACCGAAGCGGCGCTAGCGCTTGCGTCCGGCGACCGCAGCCGCCGGCTTGCGAGCTGGAGCCCCTTTCCTGGCTGCCACCGGCTTGCTCCCGGCGGCGGCCTTTGGCTGCTCACTTCCGCCGCTCTCGGATTCCTCGCTTTCGGTCTGCTTGGCGAGGACCAGGGTACGAATCTCGTCGAACAACTCCGGGTTGTCCTGCAAGAACGTCTTGACGTTCTCGCGTCCCTGGCCGAGGCGCACATCCTTGTGGCTGAACCAGGCGCCGCTCTTGCGAATGACGTCGCACCCCAGAGCCAAATCAACCAGGTCGCCTTCCTTGCTGATCCCGCCGTCGAACATGATGTCGAACTCCGCCTGGCGAAACGGAGCGGCGATCTTGTTCTTCACCACCTTGGCCCGCACATGGTTTCCCACCGCGGTGTCGCCCTCCTTGATGGTGGAGACCCGGCGCACATCGAGTCGGATACTGCTGTAAAACTTGAGGGCCCGACCGCCGGGGGTGGTTTCCGGGCTGCCGAACATTACGCCGATCTTCATGCGGATCTGATTGATGAAGATCACCACCGTCCGGGTCTTGGAGATGGCGGAGGTCAGCTTACGCAACGCCTGGCTCATCAAGCGAGCCTGAAGTGCCACGTGGGTGTCACCCATGTTGCCTTCAATCTCCGCCTTGGGGATCAGCGCAGCCACGGAATCGAGAACGATGACGTCAAGCGCCCCGCTCCGCACCAGCATCTCGGTGATCTCCAGAGCCTCCTCGCCCGAGTCCGGCTGGGAGACGAGCAACTGCTCGATGTTCACCCCGCAGGTCTTGGCCCAGCGCGGATCGAGGGCGTGCTCCACATCCACGAACGCAGCCACCCCGCCCTCTCGCTGAGCCTCGGCGGCAATGTGCAAAGCCAACGTGGTTTTCCCCGAGGACTCAGGGCCATACAGCTCGACGATACGCCCGCGCGGAACTCCGACTCCGCCGAGGGCAAGATCGAGCGAAAGTGCTCCGGTGGACACGCCCTCCACCCGGGCGCGCATGTTGGTCATACACATGATCGCGCCCTTACCGTAGGCCTTCTCGACCTGGGCCAAAGCTCGGTCCAACGCCTGCTTCTGGTCTGCCACCTGCTCAGTTGCCATTACACTCTCACCTGTTGGCCAAATGAAACGAATCCATCCTGTCCGCCCCCGCCTCCAGTGCGGCTTCGGCGGGGCGGGTCCTCATTCTTGCGTAACGACCGGCGTCCTCGCCGGTGTAGCGGCCGGCGTCCTCGCCGGCCGAGGAATAGCGCCAAACGCCAGTCTCCCCGAAACAACTTGCGGAGACGCAAACCACCGCAGGCCTCTACCCCGTCCTCCTAACCCTGCACGCCGAACCGCTCAGGTACGGCGGGGAGCACCGCCCAGACCATGTCGGGACACGACGGTGTAACGGGCGCCGCGTGGAGTCAACACCGACTGCACCAGCACAATCCTATCCACCGGCTGTCGCCGCGCCGCCAAGCTCACCCGTTCAACGCCGACCCGCAGCCCATCGTTCGTGCGGTCATCCCGCACCCGTCCCAGGGTCAGATGCGGAGAGTAGTCCCGTCGCTCCCGGGCAATACCCAGGTCGGCGTACTTCTCCTCGCAAGCTCGGTTACACGCCGCCAGAGCGCCACTGGGCTCGCCCACACCGACCCAGACTACCCGGACCTTGCCCTCTGGCGGAAAGCATCCGGTACCACCGATCTCGAGCTCGAAAGGAGACGAATCTGTAGCGATCTGGGCGGTGGCTTTGCTGATTCCGCCGACGCGGGCATCATCAACCTCACCGAGGAACTTGATAGTCAGATGCATCTGGTCCGCATTGACCCAGCGGACCGTGCGGTCGAACGACGACAAAGACCGCCGCATATCGCCCAGCATGGCCTTGACTTCGTCGCTAAGCTCAATCGCGGTGAACAGCCGCATCAGATACCCAGCCTAGAGTAGGTCGCCGCCTTGTGGCCCGCTGCCCGACGCATCTCGGTTTGAGCCGTCGCATGCGGCTCAACCCGGACTCGCGCGTTGGATCGCCGTCAGTCGATGCGGAGCATGTCGAGCAGCTCGGCTACGCGAGCATCGATCTCCGCCCGGGTCACGTCCACCATCCGGCGCAAGGAGAAATCCTCGATCGCAAACGAAGCCGTAACCGTCCCGCGAACCAGCGCCCGACGCAGCGCCGCGGTGTCAAAGCTGCCCTCGGCAGCCAGATAGCCCAGCATACCTCCCGCGAAGCTGTCCCCGGCGCCGGTAGGATCCTTAACGTGTTCATGCGGATAGGCGGGTACCGCCGTAACCCCATCCCGCGTGACCAGCAGGACCCCGTGCTCGCCCTTCTTGACCACGATGAAGCGCGGGCCCAGCTCGAGAATCTCCTTACCCGCCGTCACCAGATTGGTCGTCCCGGTGAGTTGGCGAACCTCCGCGTCGTTGATGAACACTCCGTCCACCGCCTTGAGCGTCTCGACCAGTTCGGTCCGCTCGTTGGCGATCCAGTGATCGATGGTGTCACACACCGAGAGCCGCGGAGCCTTCACCTGGGCCAGCATAGCCCGTTGCAGCGCCGGGTGGGTGTTCGCCAGGAACACCACCTCGCTGTCGGTGAACTCCGCGGGCACTTTGGGCGGAGCCTCTCCCAACACGTTCAGATCGAGAGTCAGCGTCTCCGCCTGGGCCATGTCGCCCACATATCGCCCGGTCCAGCGGAACGTCTTGCTGCCCTTGCGCACCTCCAGACCAGCCAGATCGATATCGCGCGAGGCGAGCAGGTCGCGAAATGCCGGCGGAAAATCTTCCCCCACCGCGCCGACGAATCGCACCGGGACAAACTGGGTCGCGGAAAACGAGAAATAGACCGACGAACCTCCGAGGACTTCCTCCGCCTGGCCGTGTGGGGAGGTGACTCCATCGATCCCGATACTTCCAGTGACAAGTAGTGACACTATGCTTGCTCCCGAAGGGTCAACGCCCGGCGAATGCGGTTGATCGTCCCGTCCTTGCCGAGCAGTGCCAGGGTGTCGTAGATCGGCGGGCTCACCGTATTCCCGGTAACCGCCACGCGAATCGGCTGGGCTACCTCGCCCAGCTTGAACTCATGCGCCGTGCAGAACGCCTCAATACATCGTTCCAGCTCTGCCGTGGTCCAATCGGTCAGGTCCGTCAAACATGGAAGAACCGACTCCAAACGGGAGAAACCGCGACCGTCGCTCTTGGCCAGGGTCTTCTTCACCGCCTTGGGCACGTAAACGATGTCCTGGTCATCCGCGTAGAGTGGGGCCGTCTTGGTTTCCACGTCGCGGAATGTCCGCAGACCGGCACACACCTGTAGCAGGTGGGCCAGGGTCTCATCGCCCTGCGGGAGCAGCGGCGACTGGTTGACCGAGAGGAAGTCTTTAAAGACCTCCAAAAGACGTTCCGCCGGCAGACGAGCGGCCCAATCGGTATTGAAGGCCAACAGCTTGGCCCGATCGAACTTCGCACTCGATTTATTGACCGCCCCGATGCTGAAACGCTCCGCCGTCTCCTTCAGGGTCATCTGTTCGGTATCATCGCCGGTGGCCCAGCCCAACAGCGAGATAAAGTTCACCAGGGCTTCCGGCAGATAACCCGCAGCGCGGAAGTCATGCACGTCGATCTCGGGCGGCGTCTCACCGCGCTGGAGGGCTTTCTCCTTGTCGCGCTTGCTCATCTTGCCCCCGCTCATGTTGAAAATGATGGGAAGATGGGCGTAGACCGGGGGCGAGAAACCCAGGGCCCGCTGCAAAGTCACATGCTTGGGGGTGTTGATCAGATGCTCCTGACCGCGAAGCACGTGGCTGATCTCCATGAGGGCATCGTCCACCACGCAGGCGAAGTGGTATGTAGGCCAACCGTCGGCTTTCTGGATGACGAAATCGTCCAGCTCCGAACCAGCCAACTCCACGCGACCGAGGATCTCGTCCTCGATGGCGACATCCTCTCCGGGCATTAGAAACCGAACCACCACCGGACGCCCCTGCTTCCGGGCCGCCTCGCCCTCCGCAACGGTTGGGAGCGGATCCGGGCGCGGGTAGCGTAGCACCTGCCTCTCCGCCAAGGCCCGCTCGCGCATGGCCGCCAGCTCCTCAGGCGTCTCCATCGCGTAATAGGCTTTACCCTCGGCCAGCAACCGGTCCAAGTGGTCTTGGTAGATAGCCAGTCGCTCGCTCTGAAAGTAGGGGCCGACATCGCCACCCACCTCCGGGCCTTCATCCCACTCCAGACCCAACCACCGGAGGTCCGCCAGGATCTTCTCCAGCGAATCCTCCACATGCCGAGCCCGGTCGGTGTCCTCGATCCGCAACACCAGGGTCCCGGACGACTTGCGGGCGACCAGCCAGTTGAACAAAGCGGTGCGGGCACCGCCGATGTGCAAATAACCGGTCGGAGATGGAGCAAAACGTACTCTTACGGGTCTTTCGTTCACGATGAAGCCTCACTGAACCCCCTAACTCTTGCCGAACATTACAGGGAATCCCAGCGAGTGTCAAGCCAAAGTCGTGGGAATCTCCCCGCCGGGTGGCCGCGACGCTCCGCCTCGGGAGAGAATCCAGGTGGTGAAGACATTTGCAGGGCCGCGCTCACTCCCCGCTGGGCTGGACCTGAACCGGCGCCGGGGCCGAGCCGGCGGCCGAGGAACGCTGGGCGGAGGTGGGGATCGATTCCAGACGGGTTTCGAGTTCCTTGAACATCTGACGCAGCGGCTCGCCCAACGGGTCACCAGCCAGCCGATACCGCGGCAGTTTGGCGAGTTCATCCCGGCGGCTTTCACGGTAGTCCTTGGCCCGGTGCTGAAGCTCGCGCAGGATGGACTGGGCAGCGCGCTGCTGAGCCTCGTCGAGCGAGTAGCGCTGGATGAAGCGGCGCACATAGCGCTCCCATGCGGTTTCGTCGACGGCCTCGACGCGTTCGCGACGCTCTCGGGCTTCGCGGATGGCGGCGCGGCGGCGCCAGCGCTGCTGCTGGCGAGGATCGGGCTCCCAGTTCGCGTACTCGGGGAGCTTCTCCAAACCCCAGTCGCGCGGTTCCCAACCACCATCGGCCCAGCGCTGCCGAGCCTCTTCGAAGAACTTCCAGCGGCGGTCGAGACTCTCCTGGTCCCGCCGCATGATCTCGCGCTGGGCGGGCGTCATGGTCTTCTCAATCGACAGCCTCATGCGCTCCAGCCGCGTTCGCATGTCGGCGAAGAGCGGGTCCGATTCACGCGACAGCTCCGCCACCAGCTCCGGGGTGAACGGCGTTCCGGCGGACTGCATCGATATGAAATCCTTGGTCTGCTTCAGAATCGTCCCGGAGTTCTCCACCATGAACCAGCCCATCTCGGCGAAGGTCGATGACTGAAACCGACGACGCTGGTCCTCGGTGAACTGGTAACGCTCGGACACCAGATCGGTCATCCGGGTAAGCCGGCCAGTGACATTCCACGGAGGGATCCGGGAAATCTCCCCCACCGCATTCTTGGCGAACTGGTCCGCCTCCGCGTTCCACTCGTTCTCGTTCCAGTAGCGATCGAGTGAGTTGTTGATCAGCTCAACTTGCCTGTCCCAGCCGTCGGTCTCCCGAAAACCCGTCCAGAGCTCAGTGTACTCCTTGAGCGTATCGCCCACCGAGCCCGATTCGCCCTCTCCGCTCCGCGCGGGTTGGCCGACCGCCGGGTGCGTGGCAAGTGCGAGCACAAGCGCTACGACGAGGGCTCGGGCACGCGGTCCGGGTAGGCTTGGGGAGAATGTCAGGACGTGCTCGATCATACCGCCTCTCGTCTCGAGTGGGCGCTAGCACTATTCAGGCGAAGTGGTGACGGCTCTCGGTTTTCGCCAGCTGCCCGCTTCTCCACCAGATTGTACGACGCCGGGCTCGGTGATCCAAGTCGGGTACTCCCTTGTATTGGTCCGGTATTACACGTTCATACAGGGCGCCGGCGCCCCCCCCGGGGTTCACCGGGGCACTTCGGTGTCGATTGAGCATGGCGAACCGCACTCGGGGCACCTCCCGCTGACGTTGCCGGTCAGGTTGTAGCCGCAGCGCCGGCAGAGCGGCGGTCTCGAGCGCAAGCGCTTCCCGCGGACGTGGATGCGCGTCCAGCGAAGGTGGCAGTGCAAGCTGCGACTCATGCGGACAACTCCATTCAGAGAATGGCCGAGTGACCCTACGGGACGCTACTTGTCCGGATTCTCCACCGGCGCCTGGAAGACGACACGAAACGCGCCTTCGCGTTGCGCGTCCTTCTCTCTAAGAAGTATAATCGGTGAACCATCTCCCACAACGCCCACCGCAACGAGGGAGTCATCGCCCTTGTAGTGCATCTTCAGCATCGGCCAAACGTACTCCAGGCCGAGCCGGATGATGGTGTTCCCATCCACGGATTCGACGTATACACCTGATGTCTCGCCCTCGCGCTTCTGAACGCTCGCGTCACCTCTGCCTAATAGCGAAACGCTGCCGCGCCCCTCGGCGTCAAGAAGGCGGATAGCGGGCCGGCCCTTGTGCATGTCGAGAACGATGCGCGGATTACCCTGCTCATCCACGACGTGAAACCGCTGCGCGGCTATCACTTTGTGGGTCTCATTGGCTTTCTGGCCCAAACCGATACTGGCCAGCCCTCCTCCCAGGAACGAGGCGGCGGTCATTAGGACGAGTGGTGAGATACGTCTTGGTCTCATGATGTGGTGCTCCAATTGTACTGAACGACTCGGGCCTTGGCCCTGCGATCCCAAACCTATGCCCATATTCTGGGACCGCCTCCGCCCACTTGGCAATACGCTGAGTTCTTGATGCGTGGTGGTAGGCATGGCTACTCAATCGTACCATGGTCTCGCTCGATGGCCTCCCCGCACTCCGGACACGTCCCGCTCTCGTTTGCCGTGAGGTCGTAGCCGCAGGTGACGCAATACCGACCGTCATTCTCGAGGACCTCCCAACGTAGGCTTGTGTAGACCATCCGCGTCGGGATACAGGCGAGCACGACTGCCACAAGAGACCACGGCGGGGACAGAATGAGCCACACCAGCACGTACAGAAACGGAAACATGAAGGCCGCTGCCGCCAACGACGCGCCAACCGAGTGCCGTTCTCTCCGAATCGTCGTTTTCACCGCCTTGCCCCTGCATGCGGTACTTGGCTACCGCACTCCGGACACACGCCCGATGTGTTCCCCGTCAGATTGTACCCGCAGGATTGGCAGCGGCCGATGGGAAAGCGCCGGAGGTCACGCCACCACAGGATGCCAGCGAGCAATCCGAGGGCAACGATCGGTATCGAGGTCGGGAAGGTGCACACCCGCACGCCAAGACAGCCAACATGCGTCCCAAGCCAAGGATCAGTGCAGTCTTCCAAGGCTTTCCCAAGCGATACGCCCGTCCGTGGAGGCACGAATCCGGGCATGCGCCGGTTCGGTTTGATGACCACATAGTCGCAGTAGCCAATACATTCGTTCCCCAGCCAGATGCCCTCGCCTTGCTGGGGAGGTGTTGGCCACACGTAGCACACGGTAGTGGTGCAGAACGGCGTCCACACAAGAAAACTGAGGATGGCCGATACCGTGCTCAACCACTTCAGGATTCGCCAGGGATAGGAGAGGCGGCGTCTCATGTCGCTTCGCCACACTCCGGACAGTGCCCGCTGACGTTGCCGGTGAGCTCGTAGCTGCACGCCTGACAGCACCCCGCCGGCGGGCGGCGGTCACGCCACCACAGGACAGTCGTTAGGAGTGCAACGACGACGAGAGGCATCCATAACGGAACGATGATGCATGGCGAGCTTGTTCGAAGCTGATTGTCGATCCACCAAAACAGAGGGAAGGTTTGAATGTTGCGGGCGACCTGCCACGAGAACTCTGTCGCTGTCCCGCGAGGGCCGAGAGCAATCGCTCCCCACTGGACAAAGCCCCAGCACCAACCGCCCCTCCAACTCAGATTCCACCAGCGACTTGCGACGACTGTCGCTACAAGTAGCAGACAAACAACCAGCCCGGCCCACTTGGCGACGCAATGGGATCGGGATGGGCGGTGGTAGGTCATTGTGGGCATTGTACCTGAACACTGGCAGTCCGTGGCGACACTTTCTTCCTTGTGGGACCGGCTTTCCCGCCGGTCTCCTGAGGTCCATAGAATCTGGACCACAGGCTGGAAAGTCGGTCCCGCAGACATCTACCACAGACTGCTAGCGGCTTGTGTTGAGGGCGGCGATTCGCTACACTGGTTGGACAGATCAGTGAGTTAGGCAGAGAGAAACGCCTGCGGGCGGTCTCTCTATTGTGCCCCGGCGGTCAGCTGGGGTGTTGCCTGTCGCACCTTGCCCGTGAGGCGGGTGGAGTTGCGCCCGTGAATCGCACAGGAGGAATCATGGTGACAGAGTCAACTGGCAAGAGATGGTGGTGTTGCGGTACTGGTGCGTGGGTGATCGCCGCCTTGGTCGTGTGGGCGTGCGCCCCCTCGGCCTACGCCCAGGAGGCCTGCGCCGTAATCGAGCAGGATCGCACGTTCCCGGACTGCAATGGGGACGGTATTGAAGACGTGGATGACATCGCCCAAGGTACCAGCCTGGACGCCAACGGGAACCAGATCCCGGATGAGTGCGATTTCCAGATCTGCGATGATCTCTGGGATGGTTTTCAGCCCAACCCGCCGTTCAGCCGCAACAAGCAGATAAGCCTGATCGACTACAACGGCGACGGGATATACTGGGACGACCCCGAGGGTGTCGGGATCATTGATCGGCGCGGTTGCGGCCCCAACGGCAGTTCGGACCAAACCCTCAAGATGGGCGTCCACACCGCTGACCCTGATGCGGGCTACGTGCAGAGTGAGTACTTCCGGACCCTGGCAGGCGAGCTCGATTGCGGGGCTTCGAAGTACTCGCTGGCGTTTCAGTTCAAGATTGATAATACCATTAGCGACAATTTCGACTGGTTGTACGACATCTACGACGGGGTAAGTGATGCCCGCGTTGTCCAATTGGCGTTCCCGTCGTTGGAGTCAGAGGAGGTTGACCCTGCGGACCAAGGGTACATCCTGGTCAAGAACCCCGCAGGAACTCCTGAATGGATCAACACAGGCGTCGCGCTCAGCCTCGGCGGTTGCAAGGATATTGAAGTCGTCCTGGATAACATCAACGACGCCGTATACGTATACGTGGAGGGCGACCTGAAGGTGACGACTACGCGGCTCACGCCCGAGGCGTACCGCATGGACTACTTCAAGGTCAACCCGATCAACAACAACGCGGATCCACTGATCCAAGACCCAGAGCTCAAGCTTGACGAGTTCCGCTATTGCATCAGCGGACCGGTGTTGATGGACTGGG
>JAAEQG010001280.1 GCA_024231775.1 bacterium | reverse complement strand
CATGAGTATTGAAGGCATTCCCGGGGTGATGCACATCGAAGACGTGAACACCGCCCTCGGAGTCTCCGGCGTCGGTCAGCTCGACATCGTCCCGGACCTGCTCGATCAGGCCGGGGATCCCCGCGGCGGCTGGCTTGCGCCGATCGCAGAGGCCTTTGTGTATGCCGATTCGAGTCACGGTCGCTACGGGGCATCGGTTCCGACCCTCCGCCCGAAGCAGCTCATCGGGAAGAGCCTGTACTTCCAGGTTCCGTCGGAGTACCCGGAGGGCACGCGGGTCAATGTCGGGCTACGGACCTTCGACATGGCGGCAACAGTCACGCCATACGTCTATAACAGCGAAGGCGGATTTGTCTTTCGGCTGGACCCACTGGAGCTTCGGCCTCATACCTATGTTCAGATGCCGCTCTCTCAGCTCCTCGGCGACCATGAAGTGGTCGCTGGCAACCTGCTGAGCCTCGGATTCGAGGGTGGGGTGGTTGCCGCCTATACCTCGTTCACTGACAACCGCAGCAACGACCTCCGAGTCGTGGTCGACCCCGAGCACAGGGAGTCGGTGCCGGTGCGGGACACCGTGATCCCCTATCCGTGGTCGGCTCCATAGTGACCACCTCCGAGAGGTGCCCCTGAGAGGTGGCACCTGCTCGGCCTGTCAGACATTGGCGGAACCCGGGGGGTCCTATGCCTTGGGGACGAAGGACGAACAGAAACCGGCTGTGGCCCCCCGGGGCATCTCGTCTCGTGCCTCGGCGAAGCCAGAAAGGCCTGCGCCTCGCGTGGGGCCCAGCGCCCTCAGGGTCCTCGCATACCACGGGGATCTTTTTCCCAGTCGCTGTAGGAGCCCCGCGCATCTTTGTTGGTGGCGCCAACCTCTTTTTCCAGGAATGCCCGCTGCGGCGGCGTCAGGGGCTCGAGGAACTCGATCTCGGACGCCTCGTGGCCCTCACTGCCCACCACCATGTTGACCAGCCGGTAACGCTCCGCTTTCGACAGGCGCTCCCAGAGCCCCAGCGCCTCGAGCTCATCTTCGGTGGGAGGATCGTGAACGCTCGCAGCCCCGGGAAGAGAGTCAGCCCAAATCTCCCGGCGCAGCTTATCTGCGAAGCGCTGCGAGAGGGGTTCCCCTGCGAACCTGTTGAGCGGGCGTGCGCCCGGCGCCACCAGCTGGAGGTGCCCCAGCTCGTGCAGCAGGACGTCATAAAGGAGAAAGCGCCGGACGGCCCAGGGAGGCCACTGACCACGACGGGGCGCGCCGAACTCGGTCGCGCTCTGGCCGGGCACGATGAACCGGCGGAGGCTGACTCGGGGGGGCAGGTGGCAAACCAGTACGATATCCCTCCTTCCCCGCGTCACACACCCGAGTACACGTATCCCGCCGCGAGCTGACCTCAGGTGGATCTCCCTTAACCTCTCCTTGAACCTGCCCGGGACGCGGAGCAGGACCTTGTGGACGTCACCGTAGCCGAAATAGCTGACCATGTTGTTCTCGGTTCGTCGTCTCGCCATACTGCCGCCTCGCCAACGTTCGATCGTCCTCAATCCCAATATTTCGCCCGCTCCAGCGCTCGTTCGGGGAGAGGGAAAGGGCAAGCGGGTCCCAATCATGGAGGCCTTTTCCCCGGCCGCCCGAAGCATACCACGTCCTTGAACCGGTGATCGCCCCGTCAGTCCCCCAAACCGACGCCGGAGGTAGCGGCAGGAAGATCAGGTCGTTGAGTGCCCCGACGTAGGATCAGAGCCTCTTTGGCCGCTTCCAAACCAAGGCCCGCACCCGCGGGAAGGCAGAGGGGCGGAGGGCGAGGCCAGAGGCCCGGCCGAAAAGGCCGTTTCTACTGCGGACCGCCAGATGACGCTAGCTTTACGGTTTTCGCTCGCCGCAAACCTCGACGTAAGTCCAACTACGCCTGCGGTTTACGAT
>JAAEQG010001279.1 GCA_024231775.1 bacterium | reverse complement strand
CGGCGGCAGCGGGGCGTTGAGCTCCGCCCCGAAAGGATACACGGATACGCGATCGAACTGATTAAGCCCGACGGTAGCGATCACGGCGGCCATCCGCCGAGCGGCGTCTGCTCGCGGAGGCGCCTCGAAGAACATCGAGTCACTCACGTCGAGCAGCACGTGGATGCAAAGATCACGCGGCTCCTCGAACAATCGCAGAAAGAGCTGCCCGCTGCGGCGGTAGAGATTCCAGTCCACCGCACGCACGTCGTCCCCCGGGACGTAAGCCCGGAAGTCGCGAAACTCGATGCCACCGCCACGGTGACGGGAGTTCTGCTCGGCATGGCGCCCCCCAGCCGGTACCTGCCGGGCAAGAATCCGCAAACGTGCGACCGAGCGAATGAAGTCGTTAGTAAAGAGGGTACCCATGATTCGTGTGCCGAACGCCAAGCGGTGTTGCTAGTTTGACAGATCGCTGACCGCGCTGAGCGCAGCCTTGACGACGTCGTCCGGATCCACGCGGTCGGACTGCCCCTCGAAGCTGAGCAGGATGCGATGCCGCAGTACGGGCAAGGCCACGTCTCGGATGTCCTGACAGGATACCGCGAACCGCCCACCCAACAACGCACGTACCTTACCCAGCAGGATCAGCCCCTGTGCGCCACGTGGGCTCGAGCCCAACTCCACCACGTTGTTCACCGCCGCCGGGGCGTAGGGCGAGCCCGGTTGCGTCGCCATCATCAGACGAACCGCAAAACTGCGGACCTGATCGGACAGGGCTACGCTTCGCGCGATCCTGCGCATCGCCACGATCTCCTCGCCAGTGGAGACCGGCTCGATAGTGGGCATCTCGACTTCGGTGGTCCGCGTCAGAATGTCGTGGTACTCCCGCTCCTGCGGATACCCGACCAGCAGTTTAACCAGGAAGCGGTCAAGCTGGGCTTCCGGCAACGCGTAGGTTCCCTCCTGTTCGATCGGGTTCTGCGTAGCCACGACGATAAACGGCTCGGGGAGTTTGAGGGTGCGGCGCGAGACCGAGACTTGGCGTTCCTGCATAGCCTCCAGCAGTGCCGACTGGGTCTTGGGCGTAGCGCGGTTGATCTCGTCGGCCAGGACAAAGTTGCTGATTACCGGACCGGGTTCGAAGCGCAGTTCATGACCGCCGCCTTCCCGCTCGTGGAGGACCATGGTCCCGACAATGTCCGCGGGCATCAGATCAGGAGTGAACTGGATGCGGGCGAAATCCAGGCGCAGAGCAGAAGCCAGGGAGCGGGCCAGCAGGGTCTTCCCCAGGCCGGGCACGCCCTCCAGCAGCACATGTCCGTCGGACAGCAACACTGCGAGCACGTGCTCGACAAGTTCGTCATGCCCGACGAAGACTTTGTGCAGTTCGACCTTGAGGCGTTCGAAGACCTCACGAAAGCGCTGAGCCTGAGACTCGGCGGTATCCGGCGACTCGATCGATTCGTTCATGGCGGTGGGTTACTCCTCATGGTCCGGCACGGCTGCGCCGGAAGACTCTGTGGGCGGTGCGGATTCCGCCGCAGCATCTCGGTCTGAGTGTGAAGTTGCTGAGTGCAAAGCCACGAGATAATCACGAGCGATGGCGGCGAAGGCTGCGGGGATTTCGAAACGCCGCGTGGGCGTCTCGGGTAAGATACGCGGCGGCACCTTGATGACGGCGGTCGCGTGGCCGGGCATGGGCGGCGGTTCGACGCGCTCGTGCGTCACCTTGGTCGTGCCCGGCCCGACCCGACCCTTCACGAAGTCCGGGATGGGGATCCCCAGTACGAGAGAGGCAGTACCGCGCGATTTCTTCGGAGGGGTGGGACCGCCTCGGCCGGTTCCCGGCGGACCGTCCTCTCCACTGATGCCCAGCTCGCGCGAGGGCGACTCATTGCGGTCCTTGAGCGAAGGTTGCACACCGCCGCGCTGCTTACTGGACTCGCGATCTTCCTCCACTTCCTCGTCGGAATCCTCTTCCTCTCGGTCCCCCTGGGCGGTCTGGGCGTGTTGTGACCAGGAATTGTGCGCTACGGACATAGCTCCTCCGCCCGACGCTCCCTGACTGACGGAGGAGTGGTCTTGCTGAGCTTCCGTTTGGGTTTGGTCACTGACCCGCGATTCACGTGGCTTCTTGGGGGCGGCGGTCTTGGCATCTCGCGGCGAGGGGTTGGCTGCGTTGGCTGGTGCCTGGGTAGATTGCCCGCGCGTGTTGGCTGCCTGGTTCGACGCCCGGGCCTGCGCACCGGTACCGTCTCCTGCCCGTCCGCCCGCCATTTCTTCGCGCTGACTGGTGGACGCGCCCGATTCGCTGGCACCGGAACTCTGTCGCCCGTCGGGAGAAGACAGTTCCGCAGGCGGCTTGAGACGTTCGGTCGCTTCGGGCGTGCGCTCCGGATCAGGAGCACCGTCCGAGGGGCTCCGATCCGCCACTGCAGTGACCGCCGCTAGCTCCGCCGTGCGGAGCGCGGGTGGATGGATCTCCACCATCGAACAGGCGACGGACGCCAGAGTCGCGACCAGTGCTACGCCGAGCGGCTGCGTGGTCCGCGCTCGGCACCACCGCACAGGGTCCAGGCGCGGGTGTTCATCCTGCAGGCGTTGGAGGCAGGACATACCATCCGT
>JAAEQG010001278.1 GCA_024231775.1 bacterium | reverse complement strand
TCAAGGGGCAGCGAAGGACAGGGCCGCTGTCGAGACTCCTGGGTACGGCGGACGGCGGTGACTGAGGCCAGCTATTCTCAACCCCATCAGCCGAAGCACTCTTTCGGCTTCAACCTATCCCAGGACAAAACCCGGCTAACTCGGCTTGGGATCCTGGCCAACGGAGGCCGGTTCCGATATAATTTTGGGACGGCCGAGGCGCACTAACTAGGTCGAAGATTTCGACCGGGCGCTGGCGCCAACGGAGGTGAGACGTTGAAGAAACTCGACGGGGTCGCGAGGGCGAGGTTGCTGAAACGTCTAGGCGAGCTGGCCAGCAAGCAGAACAGCATTCACGTCATTCGCTCGGACCGTGGCTGGGCGGTGACGCGCGCGGGGGCCAAACGGGCCACCCGGGTCTTACCCGACAAAGAGGACGCCATCAAGCTCGCCCGCTCCTTGGCGGTGCGGGACTCGATGGAGCTCATGGTGCATGGGCCTAACGGGAACATGCTCACCCGCGAGTGCTACTAGCCCGCTACGCAATCGCGAGATCCTTGGCGAAGAGATCGCGGGCTGCTTCTACTTCGCCCATCGCCTGCTGCAGATCCCCGAGTCTTTCGAAGGAGACGGAGATGTCGCGCTGATAATCCGCGCGGTCGGGCTCTGCCGCCGCCAGCCGTTCGCGAATCTGCAACGACATGGCGAAGAGATCGCGGGCTGCTTCTCCTTCGCCCATCGCCTGCTGCAGATCCCCCAGCTTGTTGAACGAGACGGAGAGGTCGCGCTGATAATCCGCGCGGTCGGGCTCCTTCTCCGCCCTCTCCGCATGCACCCGAACCAACTCCTCGTACGTCTCCCGCGCCCTGCTGGTTAGGCCAAGCGCCACGCATGCCGTGGCCTCCTCGTCACAGATGAGCGCATAGTGTCCGTGCTCCGGCGGTAGCTGCTGCACGACTTCGGCACCAAAACCCACCACGCCGGTGAGCTGACCGGACCTCTTCATGGCCTCGATCACTATCAGCGCTTCGGCAGCAGCCCGGTCATGGTCGCGAC
>JAAEQG010001277.1 GCA_024231775.1 bacterium | reverse complement strand
GGGTGGGGGGGCGCTTCCGGAGGTTGAAGGACGGCCCGCCCCTCACCGAGAGCGCCACCATCGAGGCGATGATGAGCGAGCTCATACCCGAGAAGCGCCGCCACGAGTTTGAGGAAGGTGGTGATCTGGATTTTTCCGCCAAGGATGACCACGGCGATCGCTACCGCATCAACGTGTTCCGCTGTGGTGAGGAGTTGGCTGCCGCGGTGCGACGGGTGCAGAGCGAGATTCCCACCTACGACGGGTTGAATCTCCCGCCGGTCTATAGCAAGCTGGTGGAAGAGGCTTCTGAAGGACTCGTCCTGGTCAGCGGGGTGACCGGTAGCGGCAAGTCGAGCACGCTGGCGGCGATGGTTCAGAGCGTCAACGAGCTGCGCTCGATGCACATCATCACCATCGAGGACCCCATCGAGTTCCAGTTTCACTCAGCAAAGTCGATCATCTCGCAGCGCGAGGTGGGGATCGACGTGCCCAACTTCCAGGAGGCTTTGCGCTTCGTCGTCCGGCAGGATCCGGACTGCATCATGATTGGCGAGATGCGCGATCGGGAAACTATGCTCTCCGCCATTCAGGCGGCGGAGACCGGACATTTGGTCTTCGGTTCGCTGCACTCGGCGGACACCCAGCAGTCTTTCTCGCGCATTCTGGAGTTCTTCCCGCGCGCCGAGCACGACTTCATCCGCTCCGCGCTGGCGAACAGTTTGCAGGCGATTCTCTGTCAGCGACTGCTTCCGGGGATCGTGGAGGGTACCCGTGTTCCAGCCACCGAAGTGCTGCTGGCTAACTCCACGGTGCGCGAGAAGATTCGCCGCGAGGAAGATGGCGATCTTCCCGCCATCATCGGTACCTGTCTTGAGGAGGGTATGCGCAGCTTCACTCACTCCCTGGCTGAGCTGATCGAGACCGAGAAGGTGCATTACGACACTGCCCTGGAGTACGCCCCCAATCGCGACGCGCTGAAGAGCGAGGTCAAGGGCATCAAGACGGCTACGCAGAGTCTCGTCGGCCGGATGGGGCGGAAGTAGCCGCAGGTCGCGCTGGTCGTCGCTTATTCGCCAGACACCTGAACTGCTACGGAGCGGACTTCAGCAGGGCATGGGTTTGCCACGGGCTACTCGGTTTCCTCGGGCTCCAACTCGAGAATCGCTTCCGGCAGGAAGTCGAGCAGATCCCAGGCGATCAGGGACAACTGCCCCAGATCCTCGGCCCCGATGTCTCCGGCGAGTCCGTGCAGGTACACGCCCAATACCGCGGCGTCGATTCGGCTCATCTGCTGGCCGAGCAGTCCGGCGATGACCCCGGTGAGCACGTCGCCGGCGCCACCGGTGGCCATTCCCGAGTTGCCGGTGTGGTTAACGTACATGCGTTCCCCGTCACTGACCACGGTGCCGGAGCCCTTCAATACCACCGCAGCCTTGGTGTGCAGAGCTACGTCGGAGGCGGCTTGTTCGCGGTTTTCGACGTCGGTGGTTATCCCCAGACCCTTAACCAACCTGCGCAGCTCACCCGGGTGGGGCGTCAGGATTACCTGCTCCGGCCACGAAGCCTCCCATCGGCCGGCGGCGGCGATGGTGTTCAAGGCGTCCGCATCGAGCACGATACTCCCCGAGTAGTCGTTGAGCAGTTCGAGGATGGCGTCGGCGTCGATGCTGGGGTCCAGCCCCGGGCCGACCGCCACAACGTCGGCTTCAAACTCCAGGGCGATGGCGCTCAGGGGCGGACCTTCCGGCGAGAAGCGCCGGGAGGTCGAACATGGCGAAAGCCGGGCCACCGCGGATTGAGCGGCGGGCGTGGTGACGATTTGTGCCAGCCCCGCGCCGGTCCGTAGAGCAGCGTTGGCGGCTAGGGCAGGAGCCCCGATCATCCCGATTTCGTTAAGCCGCCCGCCGACGATCATGATGCGTCCGACTTCGCCCTTATGCACGTCATGAGCGCGCTGGGGAAGTGAGGGAATGTCGGTGATGCGCACTGGCTCATCAGTCATCGCTCGGTCTCGTCAGGGGGGTTCGTGACCTCGTGGGGGTCGCATCCCCCGGCCCGGGTGTTCATGCGCAGGTTGATCTGGGCGGCAATGTATCCGGCGGAGAACCCGTTGTCGATGTTGACCACGGCTACTCCGGCGGCGCAACTGTTCAGCATCGCCAGCAGCGCCGCCAGTCCATGGAAGCTGGCTCCGTATCCGATGCTGGTGGGCACGGCGATGACCGGGCAGTCTACCAGGCCGCCGACGACGCTGGCCAGGGCGCCCTCCATGCCGGCGACTACAATGATCGCCGAAGCCTCCTGCAAGCGGGCGGAGTGGGCCAGCAGGCGATGGATGCCCGCAACGCCGACGTCATAGAAGCACTCCGTCCTTTGGCCCATGATCTCCGCGGTCTCGCGGGCTTCCTCCGCCACGGGCATGTCACTCGTTCCCGCGCTGACGATGGCGACGGAAGTTGCGCTCTGTTCGGGCTCGACTCGGCGAAGCACAATCGTGCGGGCGCTGGCGTTGTACACCGCCTGTGGAAGCCGGCGGTGAACCGCGTCGAACATCTCTTGCGTCGCCCGGGTGCCCAGGACGTTTCCGCCCGCAGCCGCCCGGGCTTCGACGATGGCGACCACCTGCTCGACGGTTTTGCCCTCGCAGTAGATGACCTCGGGAAACCCGCAGCGGATCGCCCGGTGGTGGTCGATCTTGGCGAAGCCGAGATCCTCGAAGGGCAGGCTGCGCAGGCTGGCTACCGCTGCATCGACCTCCAAGCTGCCGCCGCGGACCGCCTCCAGCAGTTCTCGTATGCGTAACTCATCCATCGAGTGGAGTCTATGGCCGAACGGCTGCCCGTACAAGAACATCCGCGTAAGCGGTTGTCACCCCGAGTCGGTTTGCACATCCGATCAGCGCTGATACACGCCCACCAGTTCGGCTACCTCGAGCGTACACCCGCTCAAAGCCTCATCGAGGCATTTGCGCCGCAGGCCGTGGAACACGTCCAGTGTGCGGGACAGGGCGAACAGGCGAAAGCGATAGTGGTGGGGTCCGTGCCTCTCCGGCGGGGCTGGCCCTCCGTAGCCGAGCTGTCCCCAGCCATTCATCCCCTGGAAGGCGCCAGGGGGATCCGCCAGCAGCGGGGTGTGGGGTACGCCCTCAGCCAATCCAGCCGCGCACCTAGGGATCTTGTAGACCAGCCAGTGCACCCAGGGAGACCGTCCCGGAGCGTCCGGATCGTCCACGATCAAGGCTAGCTCCGCAGCGGTTGGGGGCAGGTCTGACCAGGTGAGCGCGGGGGACAGATTGGCCCCGTCGCCGGTGTATCGGCGGGGGATGTTGCCCCCGGTTGCGAAGGCGGGAGATGTCAGGCTCATAGGCATCCGTCGTCTCGGATCAAGACGGCGTGGTGTCGCCCCGTGACGTAGCGACTCAGTACTCGCCGACCTAGTGCCGTTTCCAGAAAGGTAGTGTCGGTTTCGCCGGTCATCGTAGCGGCCTGCGTCTCGCAGGCCGACGGCCGGCGGAGACGCCGGCCGCTACTCGCTATCGCAGAACTGCATGCACCTTTCTGGAAACGGCACTAGCCGGCTCCGCTCGCGGCGGCCTTCTTGCCCTGCTCGATGATCTGCTGCTGGACGTTACTGGGCACGGGCTCGTAGTGGGAAAGCTCCATCGAGTAGCTGCCCTGCCCGGCGGTGATGCTGGATAGCCTGGAGTGGTAGTCAGCCACCTCCGACAGGGGTACGACCGCCTTGAGCACGGCCATGTTTCCAGGGAGCACATCCTGTCCCTGCGGTCGTCCTCGGCGCGAGGCGAGATCGCCCTGGAGGTCACCAACCTTGTCGGAAGGTGCGGTGACCTCGAGGTTGACGATGGGCTCGAGGAGAACCGGCTTGGACCTCATGAACGCGTCTTTGAACGCTCCCCGACCGGCTATCTGAAAAGCGATGTCCTTGCTGTCCACCGGGTGGGTCTTGCCGTCGATCAACTCGACGATGACATCAACCACCGGGTAACCGGCGATCACGCCTTCGACCATCTGGGCTTTGACCCCCTTGTCGACGCTGGGCCGGAAGGACTGGTCGATGGCTCCGCCGAAGATCTTGTCCACGAACTCGTACCCGGCACCTCTCTCGTTGGCCAGGAGGTTGATGATGACCCGGCCGAACTGACCGGCGCCGCCGGTCTGTTTCTTGTGCGTGTACTCAACGTCCTTCGCCGAGCCGAGGATGGTTTCGCGGTAGGGGATCTTGGGCGGCTTGGTCTCGACTTCGACCTTAAACTGCTTGGACATTCGGGAAAGGATGGAGCGGACATGGAGATCGCCCACCCCGTGGATGACCAGTTCATGCATGACCGGATCGCGGGTGACCTTGAAGCACGGGTCCTCGTCGGTGAACCGTTTGAGGGCCGCCCCGATTTTGTCGTCGTCGCCTCGGGCTTTGGACTTGATGGCCAGGGCAAACATGGGGGCGGGGAACTTGGGGGTGGCGATTTCGCCTTCTTGTTTGGTATACAGCACGTTGCCGATGTGCAAGTCGAGCTTGGAGACGGCGACGATGTCGCCGGCAACGCCGGATTCAATCTCGGTGTGATCGGAACCAATCAGGCGTTGAATCTGGCCGGCCCGCAAAGCCTTCCCCTCGCCGGACAGTTTCACCGGGGTGGATGAGTCGAGCGATCCGGAGAACACCCGCAAGAATGAGTACTTGATATTGCTTTTGACGTCGGTCATCACCTTGAAGACCTGGCCGATGAAGTCCGGTCCGGCGGGATCGAGTTCCATCTCCTCGTCACCGTCAGTCAGCGTCCGGCGTTTGCCCTGAGCGGGGCTCGGTGCGAAATGGGCGATTTTATCGAGCAGTTCGGCGATGCCCACATCGCCGCGTGCGTCGGCGAAAACGATAGGGACGATGGCCCCGGCAACGACCGCCTTGGGGGCGAAGGACTGGACCTCTTCATCGTCAGCTTCGCCGCCGAGGTACTTCTCCATGAGCGCGTCGTCGGCGCCCACCACAGCTTCGACCGCTGCGGTGTGGGCTTCTTCAAGATCCCCGAAGTCGGGTGTTCCGCTCCCCTGAGGGAAGCAGTCGACAACGTTCTTGGCGCCGCCCGCGGGTAGGTTGATCGGCACGCACTCAGCCCCGAAGGACTCCTGGATTTGGCCGACGAGTTCTTCGAGGTTGGCGTTGTCGGAGTCGATCCGCGTGATCACGATCATGACAGCCAAGCCGAAGTCGCGGACCCGCTCCAGCATCTTGCGCGTATTCACCCCGATGCCGTCCGCCGCGGAGATGACCAGCAGGGCGGTCTCGGCAGCCATGAGGCCGGCGATGGCCTGGCCGCAGAAGTCCCCGGAACCCGGCGTATCAATGAGGTTCAGGTGGGTTCCGGAGTGGGTCAGGTGCCCCAGCGCGGAGTAGTAGGAGCTGGTTTTCTCCTTCTCCTCGTCGGTAAAGTCCAGAATGGAGGTGCCCTCGTTGACACAGCCCAGGCGGTTGGTGGCGCCGGCTTTGAACAACATCGCCTCCGCAAGCGTGGTCTTTCCAGCACCGTTGTGACCGATAAGGACGACGTTGCGAATGGACTCGGTGGAGGTGGCAGCCATGTAGCTCTCCTGCTTTGCCAGAACGGGTCGAGTATCCCCATATCTAAGGCTGTGGATTGTACTGTGAGTCCACTTCGGACGCCAATCCGGTGGCGAGTCAACGATACCGGGAACCTTGCTCCCCAGCTACTCAGAGCCCCACGCGCCGGCGCGGGGTCTGGGTGTGCGGACCGTTGGCCTCCGGACCCACTCGCCGGCGCTTGAGGCTCTGATTGAGTGCCCGTCGTGGACTCGGTGGCGGCGGACGCGGCGGAGGGGTGTAACCAAGCCGTAACATGCGGGTCCGCTGCGTTGACTGTGGAGGGGCTGACGCACAGAATCAAGGAGTACAGGAGGTTCCCGCCGGCTGTATCCGGGGGCGAGGTCCAGGTGGGTTGGAGATTCCGGCATGACGCGTTGGCGAAAGACGGTGCGGGAGGCGATCGTGCTGGCCATGATCGGCGCCGGGCTGGGGCTGGCTGGCAACATGGTGCGTGCTCGCCCGCTGCCCTTGGGCGAGGATCACTTCAAGATGCGAACCGCTGGGTCTCGGGGGGCGGGCATCGAGGGCGCCGGGGCGGAGACCGGGGAGGGACAGGCCGATGGCCCGATCGCCAATCCCGGGATCGTGGAGATCAGCCTGGATCAGGCCATCGACTACTTCAGCTCCCCCGACTACTTGCCGGGCACCTCGGATACGCGTTACTTGTTCATTGACGCTCGGGACGACGAAGCCTATGAGGAGGGGCGCATCTCCGGAGCGGTGCAAGTCGATCACTACCGCAAGCAGGAATACCTGCCCGACGTGCTGCCGATCGTGGAGCAGGTCGAGCAGGTGATTGTGTACTGCAACGGGGGGAAGTGCGAAGACAGCATTCTGGTCGCCATGGACCTGCTCGAGCTGGGTGTACCGGCGGAGAGGATCTTGCTGTTCAAGGACGGATGGGAGGCGTGGCTTGGCGCGGGGCTGGACATCGAGACTGGGGAGTAGCTCATGATTCGGCAGGAGGGTGTGATCGTACGCCTGGATCGGACGGGGATTCCTCTGCTGGTAGCCCGTTTGGTGGTGGGGGGGCTGTTCGTGTACATGGGCATCGGGAAGATCGCCGATGACCCGGTCCACTTCCTCAAGCTGATGCGCCAGTATCAGGCGTTGCCTACCTCCTGGCCGGTTCTCCTCAACATGATTGCAGTCGTACTGCCGTGGATCGAGACGGTGTGCGGAGCGGCGTTGATCTTGGGTCTTGCGGTGCGCGGGGCGGGACTGATCTCCGCGGTGATGCTGGCGATGTTCACCCCGATGATCCTGATGCGCGGGCTGGAGCTGTACGAAAAAACCGGTCTGGCATTCTGCAATGTGTCATTTGACTGCGGATGTGGAGCGGGCGTGGTCTTTCTGTGCAGCAAGCTGGCAGAGAACGTGGTTCTGTTTCTACTCGCGCTAGTGGCGTTGTTCTCGCGTTCGCGGCGCTTCTGCCTGGAAGCCCGGCTGCCTCTCGATCCAGCGGCTTCGATTGTCAGTAACGGCCCGGTCGCTGACTGAGCGCCCGCGTCGTAGTGACCTAGCTCCCCCGGAAACTACGACGAATCGCCTTGACATCTCCGAGAGTTGTGGTATTATTGGTCTGTATGGTTTGATCGAGCGCCGGCTAGATGTCGGAGCGAAATCGAGGCAAACTACCCTCCGATTTGGTCAAACCCCAAACAGCTTGGTGGCTTCTGCGGATTAGCGAGCCTGCGCCTGAGCGCATGGCTAGTTGCCGCATGACATTGAGGAGGAATTCATGTCCACTCGAAAACTGAGCAACGCCCATCGGGAGATCATCGTCGAGCTCTATGGCGCCGCCAATCGGACCGTTGACGACCTTCCGTACAGTGACGAGTTCGAGGGCATGTTCAGGGTATTCTGCGCGCGCACGGGTCGAGATGTGACGCGGCACGAGTTCTGGAAGGCGCTCGCCAACGCCCGGAAGGCAAGCCGCCTTGTCCGAAAGGAGCGATGAGAGTGCGAGATAGACGGGACACTCCGGGGCAGGCCGAGCGGTTCGACCTGCGCGGTGGTTCCATGTCTTCGTCCGGCTCAAGGTCGGGCTAGAGAAGGAGATCGTCATGATTGACGAGCGGTACACAATTGTTCGGGAGGACAGGTTCATCGAGGCTACCCGCGACAGCGGGTACAAATCGACGGCAAGCGCAGTTGCGGAGTTGGCGGACAATGCCTTCCAAGCCGGCGCCAATAACTTCGTTGTTCATTTCGACAGCGAGGTGGAGCCAACGGTGGGGAGGGGGCGGCCCAAGTCGCCCGTGGTACGCGAGGTAGTTTGCGTGGATGACGGTTCTGGAATGACGCCCGAAGTCCTGCGCAACGCCCTGCGTTTCGGTGGGACGACACGCTTTAATGACCGCGATGGCCTAGGTCGATACGGGATGGGGCTGCCGAATTCGTCGGCAAGTCAATGTCGGCGTGTCGAGGTCTACACCTGGCAGAAGGGTGGAGAGGCTAACTTCAGCTTCCTTGATATAGACGAAATCGCGGCGGGAAGGATGCTCGTTGTGCCGGAGGCGGAGGTTGTGGAGATTCCTGAACGCCACCGCCACTTGGCATCATCGGACTCAGGCACGCTCATTATCTGGACAAAGTGCGATCGGCTGGACTTCAACGGCCGCGAGGACACGCTTACGAGGGAACTGCCTTGGTCACTCGGCCAAACCTACCGCTACTACCTAGCGCGAGGACGAACCATCCGCGTGAACGGCCGGGAGGTCAAACCGTTCGACCCGCTGTTCCTGATGCCGGAGGCTGAATACCACGGGGCCACTCCGCACGGCGCGCCCCTCGAATACGAACTCTCGGTCCCAGGGAAGGTCGGCGCTACATCGAAGGTGACCGTTAGGTTCTCCCTGTTGCCGGAGGAGTGGCTGACTGAAACCAAGAAGAAGAGGAAAGAGAGGTTGACCAGAGGAATCGACCGCGTGAAGGGTTTCTCCATTGTCCGAGCGGGTCGCGAGATTGACACCGGGTATTTCTACCTGCGTAGGCCTCATCACCGTGACGCATGGTGGAGTTGTGAGATCTCTTTTGAACCTGAACTCGACGAACTCTTCGGCGTCACACACACGAAGCAGACGATCAACCTCAGTGAGCGTATCAAGACGACGATCCAAAAAGACCTGAGCGCAAACATCGGAACGCTAACCGAAATGGTCGAAACGTGCATCAAGAAGCGTCATGCCGTTAGCACCGAGGAAGCCGAGACGATCGCCAAAGAACGGGACCGTTTCCTCCGAACAGCTCCGGAGATCAGGGACAAAGACGAAGAGACAGTCGAGCGCGAGCTTCGTGAGTACGGTGAGGAGAAAGCGACGGACGAGCGCCCGGCGGAGAAGGTCGTAGAGGACATCAAGGATCTGCCCTTTGTCATCGACTTCGAGTCGCTACCCGGTGCTCCGTTCTACCGGGTGCGCACATTCGGCAAGACGGTCGTTGTGTCGATTAACCGGGAACACGCCTTCTACGGCAAGCTCTATCATCCGCTGGCCGAGATTCACCCCACTGCAAAGACGGCGATCGAGCTGCTGATCTTCGGCTTGGGGAAGGCCGAGACCCTCGCCGCAGATGAGGGCAAGGACTGGTATGACTCTCAGCGCGCAGAGTGGAGCAGGATTCTCGGAGTCTACCTGGACGCCATCCCCTCGTTGAAGGGTGTTGCCTGACTACACGGAAGCTAGGAGTGCGGCCCGCCCCCACAGTTTCTGTGGGGGCGGGACCGCATATTGGTGGGGGCTCACTCGGCAGTGCCGAGCAGTCCGAGACGCGGACGCCGGGGACGAAACACCAGCGTACCCTCGTCGTAGCGCAGCCCACATTCGGGGCAGCGATGGTCTGGCGGAAGTCCGCGCAAGGAGTATGTACAGACTGGGCAGTGCGTGAATGGGGCCAGTTCGATCATGCCTGCCTCGGAAGCCGTGAGGCCGTCCTTGCGCAGTGACCATCATGCCGGTACGCCTGGGGCTCTGTCTGACAGCTTCCGTAACGGCGGTTGTCCCCGCAGGCCGCTACAGAAACCGGGTTGTCAGACGAAGCCTATCCGAAGCTCATGCGGTTGCATATTCCTTCTGCGCGATGGAGTCGGAGGTTACGGACTGCTGGGGCCAGGCAATCAGGCCCATTTCGAACGGGTGATGGATGTTCCGGTGGTGAGGGACGACGCGTATGGTGTAGGCGTGTCGTCCGGAGGAGTCGCAGCGGAACGCTCCACGGTATTCATAGACGCCATGTGCCTCGGGATTCGAGCAACGCATGGGGGTCGGCTGGGCGTCTTTGATGACCCCGTCCGGAGTGGCTAACCCGCAGTAGAGTTCGACACTCACGTCCTTCGGGGGAATGTCGCCGAGCCGAACCCGAGCGGTAACGACCAGTTCGCTCCCGGTGACGCGCTCTGCACCGTTAGACGAGTCGAAAGCTTCGATCTTGACTCCGCTCCAACGCTGACGCAGCACGGATTTCCAGGTGGTCAAGGCCCGCACCGCTTCCAGGTTGTCGGTCTGCATGTGATCCCACCTGCGTGCGGAGGGGATGTACATACGCTCGGCGTATTCGCGGACCATGCGGTTGGCGCTGAATTGGGGCACACACGTGCGCATGGACGCTTTCATCCGGGCGATCCAGTCGCGCGGAAGTCCGTCCGACCCACGCTTGTAGAACAGAGGGATGATCTCGCGTTCGAGCAACTCGTACAGGGACTCACTCTCGACCGCGTCCTCATGCGGCTGATCGTCGTAGGTGTGGTTGTCGCCGATGGCCCATCCGTTGGTCCCGTCGTAGGCCTCCGGCCACCATCCGTCCAGGGCGGACAGGTTGATCCCTCCATTCGGAGTGACCTTCATCCCGCTGGTCCCGCTGGCTTCGAGACGCTTTATGGGATTGTTCAGCCAGACGTCGACCCCCTGCACCAGGTAGCGGGCGACGTCGATCGCATAGTTCTCGATGAATACCAGGCGATGATCGACGCCCTCCCGTCGGGCGAACTGGACGATGTGCTTGATGAGCTCCTTGCCAGTGTTGTCCCGCGGGTGGGCTTTTCCGGCGATGACGAACTGGATGGGGCGCTGATTGTCGCGCAACAGGCGAAGTAGCCGGGCCTCATCGTGGAGGAACAGGGTAGCCCGCTTGTAAGCCGCGAACCGCCGGGCAAATCCGATGGTCAAAGCCTCCGGATTGAGCACCTCGTCTGCCTGGGCGATCTGTGACGGTGGGGCGCCGCGGCGCACGCGCTGGTCTCTGATGTACTGGCGCGCCCGCACGACCAGGTGGCCGCGCAGAGTCTCGTGTACCCGCCAGAGTTCAGCGTCGGGAATGTCCGTGATCCGCTCCCAGATGGCCTGATCGAGCGGGTTGTCAGCCCAGTGCGGCCCGAGGTAGCGCTCGAACAGACGGTTCATGTCCTGGGACAACCAGCTCATCATATGCACGCCGTTGGTGACGTGGGTGATGGGGAGTTCGTCCGTGGGCATGTCCGGCCAGACCGACTGCCACATTTCCCGGGCGACCTCTCCGTGGATCTTGCTGACTCCGTTGGCTTGGCTGGTGGTGGCCAAAGCCAGAGACGCCATGGAGAAAGGGGAGTCCGAGTTTCCGGTCCTGTCTTGTCCGAGATCCAGCAGGGCTTCCACCGAGACGCCCATGCTGCCGGCGTACGGTTCGAGGTATCTGCGGGCCAGGGCCGGCGGAAAGGTGTCGATCCCCGCAGGCACCGGCGTGTGCGTGGTGAACACCGTGGAGGCGATGACCGCTTCTTTGGCTTCCTCAAAGCTGAGCTCGCAAGTCTGGATGAGATGGCGCATGCGCTCGAGGGCCAGGAAGGCTGAGTGGCCTTCGTTCATGTGACAGATGTTTGGCGATTCGTTCAAAGCTATGAGAGCGCGAAACCCGCCGACGCCCAGAACCATTTCCTGGCGGACGCGCATCTCCTGATCGCCGGCGTACAGCCGAGAAGTGATTGCCCGATCCTCTGCGTCGTTTTGGGGCATGTGCGTATCGAGCAAGTACAACTTGGCGCGTCCGACGCGCAGCACCCACAACTGACAAGCCACGCTGTGGTTCCCGATTTCCACCCAGACCCGCAGGGTTTCCCCCTTCGCATCGAGGACGCGCTCGATGGGCATGTGGTCCAGGTCCAGCACGGGGTATTCTTCGAATTGCCACCCATCGTTCGACAAGTACTGGGAGAAGTACCCCTGCCGATAGAGCAGCGTTATACCCACCAGGGGGACGCCCAGATCGCTCGAGGATTTGAGGTGATCCCCGGCCAGGACACCCAGACCACCGGAGTACGTGGGGATGCATTCGTGAAGCCCAAACTCAGCGGAGAAGTAGGCGATTCGCTTGCCGGTCAACTCGCCGTGCTCGGTCTCACACCAGGTCTGGCGACCGAGGTAGTCGTCCATAGCCGCCAGCACCCGGTCCATCTGAGCCAGGAAGGCGGCATCCTTGGCGGCGGCGTTGAGCTTCCCCTGGTCTATCTTGGAGAGAAGTTGGACGGGGTTGTGTTTGAGGGTGGACCAGAGATGACGGTCCAGCCGAGAAAACAGGGAGGTGGCATCGGTATTCCAGCACCACCAGAGGTTGTACGCCAGCTCACGTAGACGGGCGATGCGCGGAGGTATGTCGGGCACCACCGAGAATTTCTTTATCTGATACATGCTGCGCGGTCCTTGCTGCAGGAGGACACCTGACAAAACCCACACCCTGTGCCCAGGGCATATATCGCCCAAAAGGTATCGCGAATCCCGCCAGCGACCAAGCCAGTCGCTCCAGGGCGGTCGGGAAGCGGCGGCGCTGTCGAGAGCGGGGATTATCCCCCCCGGCTTATCGGAGTCAAAGGGCTCAGGCCGGCGAGTCCGCTGAAGCGTGCGTGACAGCTCAGGCGGGCTCTTGAGCGTTTTGTCGCCGAGCGATTGTCTCCGCGCGATTATCGCCGCGTCCAGACGATCCTCTTCGCCCTGAAAGGGCGCACTATGACAGCCCAGGGCAACGCCCTGGGGAGGGATCGCCCGAAGCAACGCAAGCCCTGAAAGGGCGAAACAAGACTATGCCGCCCTTTCAGGGCTCGGGTTTGTCTCGGTTACGAGAACCCAGGGCGTTGCCCTGGGCTGATCTATGACGCCCCGTTGGGGCTTCTCGATACGTTGGCAGCACAAACGCGCGGTGGGCCGCAGCAGCCCGCCGATGCTGTCCTGGACCGTTCGCTGAAGACCTGTCCGGCGGCTGCCAGAGGTGCCGACGCGGGCACGATGCTGCGGAGGGATGCTGGGAAGGATTGCGGCGTGCCCGTAGCCGGAGGGGAGCGTACAATAGAGACGTCATCCGGGGATCTGCCCGGAACACCGCCTTTGGATGGGCGACCAAGTGACGTGAGGACCGCGAGATCATGGCAGCCAAGCAGCACAGCATCGTGAGGCAGTTCATCCTGATGACCGCGTCCACCATCGTGGCCCTGCTCATCGTGGTCAAGGCGGACATCCTCGGGCGGATAGCCTACTCCGTGGAACGAGGCAGACTCCAGGCCATGCGGGAATCGCTACCCTCGACCGAGGAGCTCGAGGATTCGTTCACGCCGGAACGTGCGGTGGTGGCGACAGTGGTCCCCGGAGTAGTGAGCATCTCCACCGAGCGTATGCTCACCCAGGCCGACTTCGATGGCATGCCCCCCGAGCTGCACCGCCGGTTCTTTTCGGACGTTCCCCAGCCGGATGCCCGGACCGACGGAGTTGTACCCACAGAGGGGTCCACCAATGGAGCGGAGGCGGACACCAACGGGGCGGAAGCGGACACCAACGGGGCGACGCCCGCCGGCGAAGGCCTCTTATTCTCCATCCCCACCGGTCAGGGCAGCGGTTTCATAATCGACGCCGACCACGGGTACGTGATCACCAACCACCACGTCGTTGCTCAGGGCACGGCGATACATGTTCGGCTCGCCGACGGACGCAGGCTGGACGCCGAGTTGCTCGGGGCGGACGCCAAGTCGGACATCGCCGTCCTGCGGATCGACGCTCAGCGATTACACGAGTTACCCTGGGGCGACAGCCAATCCACACGCGTGGGCGACCCCGTGTTTGCCGTGGGCAACCCGTTCGGCTTGGACGGAACGGTCAGCCGCGGAATAGTTAGTGCCATGAACCGGTCGGAGATCGTCCTGCACGACATCGAGTATCAGGGGTTTCTCCAAACTGACGCGGTGATTAACCCGGGCAACAGCGGAGGTCCGCTGGTCAACATGCGCGGCGAGGTCGTGGGTATCAACACCGCGATCGCGACGCGCTCGGGGAACTACGACGGGATCGGCTTCGCCATACCCGCTCACCGGGCAGCCAAGCTCGTGCCCATGTTGATTCGGGGTGAGCAGGTCGTTCGAGGATACCTCGGCGTGCAGATGGCGGCGGCTGGGCGTGCGGACGGGATTCGCCAGGAACTCGGATGGGACCATCCCGGAGGCGTGGCGGTTACGGCTATCGTGGAGGACTCACCAGCCAGCAGGTCTGATCTGCGCATCGATGACGTCATTGTGGAGTACGCTGGTAGGCCCATCGCCTCTAACGCCGACGTTATCCACGCCGTGGGGGACACGCCGCCAGGCACCAAAGTCGATCTGAAGGTGTGGCGTGAGGGCGGGTTTGTCGTCGTGACCGTAGAGATAGGAGCTCAACCGGAAGGCTTCACCACCCGCGTCCGCCGCCGATGATCGCTACCAAGGAGACTCGGACTCGAGCCCGCGCGGCTGACCGCCGGAGAGAACGCTCCATGCGCTGCAGCCCATCAGAGCCGCGAGCGCAAGCGAGCGGTCACAAGATCGCTCGCAATCACCAGTGACGGCGCGTTGCGCACCGCGTGCCACAGTCATCGCGTAGCGTGACCATGCTCAGCCCAGTCCAAGCTTCGGGCGTCCCATCTCGTTGCCCCAACCATTGGCCGTCGGGTGGCATGGGCAAACTTGTTTGCCCGTGCATCATCGGCGCACTACACGGGTAAGCAGAGCTTACCCATGCCACCCAACGAACCGAGCGGATCACGAGGTGGGCGACGGACTACTCGTTGGGGAGGTCCCCCGGCGAGGCGTCGATGTCGATGATGCTGCAGGCTTGGATGACGTTCAGCTTGAGGGTCTTAGCCTTGGCGACGAGGGCTTCGCTCTCGGTTCCAGGATTGAGCCACAGCTCCTCCGGCTGAACCTTGCGGATGTCTTCAAGAATCTTGATGCCCTTGTTCGGCGGAAGGTACATCGAGACGCGCTGGACCGGACCGGGGATATGTCGAATGGTCGGGAACGCCTCGAACCCCTCGATCTCCTCTTCGACAGGGTGAATCGGGTAGACGCGCCATCCCATGCGGGCATACGCGCGGACGGCCTTGTTGCCGAACTTCCGCCGGTCGGTAGAGGCTCCGATGATCGCTACGTACTTGCGCTCGGCTTCAGCCATGGTATCGACTCCTCGCAGTTCCGCGCATCCCGGTGGTAGGGACAGTGCATCGCCATCCTGCGCGGAGGTCGAGGTCCTCCGCGCGTCCAGCACGGGCTACTCTACTGATTCTACGCAGAACGACGCTCGGGGCAAACGAACTCCCTCCGTGCCCGCATCCCCCCCCCTGAGCACCGGGTGCCGGTGCCGGGTGCCCCATCCCTTCCAGGGGTGGGGGACTGAATCACGGGTGCCATGGCCACCGCGAAGCGTGGCCACGCTAGTGCTTTGTCAAGCCTCCAATGACGGGTGCCATGGGCAAGCAGCAGCTTGCCCGTGTCCTTGGAAGACCAACGCGCACGGGCAGGCGAGTTTGCCCACGCCACCCGAATAACTACGGTTGACAAAGCACTAGAACCGGGCCGTGCTCGGCAGCATCAGGCCGGTATGTCGGTGCGGGAACTCACCGCAGACGACAAGCCAACTGTCCCACCAACCATCATCTCGCGCCCACGACCGTTGGTAGGTCCAACACGCCAACGTGGCTCAATAGCTGGTCGCCAGTGGTCAACAGAAACGGCGTGGACACCTGATCCCAGTGCAAGCCAAACGGTGCAACCCCACGGGCGTGTGCAGGCAAACCGGGAAAAGCGAGCTCCGGCAGCCCGAACACCCGCTCGAGCAACCCCAGATCGTCGGCGCAGCTACGCCGATGTGATCCGCCGTTCATCATCCCGTAGGCAGAAGAACAGCCTGCGGTCCCTTGGCCTCCCGGAGGTGGTGAAGGAAGGACTCGGCGCGCCGCGATCATTCGTTGCCCCTGCGCCGGGGCTTGAACATCGGGACGTTCATGCCCTGGGTTCGCTGCGCTTCACCCTGGGCTTTGTTTCCTCACCGCCGTT
>JAAEQG010001276.1 GCA_024231775.1 bacterium | reverse complement strand
GATGCTGGAACCGTCGGAGGAACTAGACACGCCGGGGGCCTGGCGGGAGCGGCTGGCGCGGTTCGAGCGAGAGCAGTTGGGACGGAGTGAATGATGCTTCAACAGCTTTCCCTGTTCGATCTGTTCGACGAACAACTCGGCGGTGGAAACGGGCAGCGCGCCAGGTTGGAAGCGGCCTTGAGTCCGGAGGAAGCCGCGCGCCTGGTACGGTGTCCCCGCGACCAGGCGATGGCCGAACTTCGGGTGAAACATCGCTGGTCGTTGCAGGCCATCGGAGACCTGTACGGCTTGAGCCGCGAGCGGGTGCGGCAGGTCACACCGCCCATCGAGGGAACCGGCGTCACGCCGACCTTTGGCGAGGGTGAGACCAGACCGGTCCCGGAACAGGTCGAGGCCGACCTGTCGCGGGCCTTTCGGCAGGCCATCCGTACCCCGGACGCCTGGAACGCGCGGGGAGGAATCTGCAAAGTCTGGGTGATCGAGCAATTGGGTTACGATCCTGGTGCACATTGGAACTTTCGGGACGCCAGAAAGATAGAGATGTTCATGCGATATGGACTCGATATGGAGACCAGAGAAGCGATGCTCCGGTGGGCCGAGAGGATGTACTATGACGAGCGGATGACCTACGAAGACGTGACCCGTTGGTTATCTGACGAGTTCGTGCCTGTCACCGTGATGACTGTGCACCGATTCCTCAAGAAACTGGGGTTCGTGGGGCACAAGACGGGACGGCGGGTGCTAGATAGTTGAATAGTCTTTTGAGGAGGATGAGGATGATATTTCTCGGTGTAGATCCCGGTTTTGGGAATTTCAAGATAGCACTGGTTAAAGATGGTGCTATCAAGGTGGTCGTTGTACCATCGGTGGTGGGTGTGGGCGAGACTGATCTGGGGATGCTGTCCCTGGGGGATTTGGGACGTCGCCGCAGGCAGACTGTTCCCGACCGGGTGACCTTTGGCGGCGTGACCTACCTGGTGGGCGAGG
>JAAEQG010001275.1 GCA_024231775.1 bacterium | reverse complement strand
GGCGAAGCTGTAGTTGATCGGGTGCAGCTCGTCATCGACGCCGTACTGGGTCACGCCGGACAGCCGGGTGAAGCCCCCCGAAGTTTCGTAGTCCTCGTAGGCCAGCGCGTAACGATTGACCTGAGTGGTCTCCGAAAGCACCTGGATCCCCGACATGCGCTTGGTGAGCTCCAGGTTGAAGCCGGGCACACAATCAGACAGCACGTCCTGGCGGTCCTCGTAGGTGAACTTGACCGAAAAACGCGGGGCGTCGCCGCCGCTGTAGACGTAACCAATCTCGTCAATCAGCGCGTAGTCCCCGTGCTTGGTATAGGTGTAGCCGGTGCGGTGTCCGTGGGGATCCACTGTCTCCACCAAATGGTACCGGAACACACCGCCGCCGGTGCCGGACACCCGAGAAGTCGAAACCTCGTTGCCCGCCAGGTCGGCGCCGAAGTAGCTCACCCTGCCGTCGGGATACTCAGCGGTCCAGTATCCACCCGAGCCGTCGCCCGGGGCGAACCACTTGTACCGGACGAAACCCTTTTCGTAGCGGCTGCGAAAGATTCGCGTGGTGCCGTCAGTGCCCACCTCGACCAGCTCGTCGCCGCCGTTGACCGCGAACTCGTCGTCTGCGGTGTACTCGGGCAATCCGCGAAGGCTCATCCGCTCGATGTGGGGCACGCTGAGGTTCCAGCCGATGCCCAGCACCGAGGCGCCGGCCCCCGAGCTGTAGCTCAGGCTGAGCGATGGCGTGGCCTTGCTGAATCCCGGGGGCATATCGATCTTGATGGCATAGCTCATCGTCCCCATGTTGGGGTCGATGTCCGCGTTCTCACCCACGCCCCCGATCGATCCCGGCCCGTCCGGCAACACCACCCGCTCGTCGGAGACACCGGTTTCGGCAAACCCCGGAGAGGCGATGAACATCGCGCAGAGCAAAAGGTAAAAACAGCTGATTGTATTTTTAAATGTCCGTTGCATTATG
>JAAEQG010001274.1 GCA_024231775.1 bacterium | reverse complement strand
TTCGATGATCCCATCTACGTGGCCCAGTCCGGAACCGACGACAATCCCGCCATCTGGGACACCATCCTGGACCAGGGGTATGATCCCGGGGTGGGCGCGGACCTCTACGTGGTCAACGGCGACTTCGCGGACTGGTGCTATGAAAAGGAGGGAATCCCCTCCTACGTTGTGGAGCTGACCCTGGGCGAGGACGCGGAAGGCAACTACTACGGATTCGAATTCTACAACGACGAGGGACTGGTCCAGACGGTGTTCGAGGACAATCTGAACTTCGCCCTCTCCCTTGCCGAGAGCGCGGCGGATCCGTCCCACCCGGTCTCCCCCACGGGGCTCACCGCGGAGGATGTCCGGCACACCCCGGTTGCGACCTCCATGGGCGCGAATCAGGTGATCGAGGTGCTGGCCCGGAAGAACCTGACCCTGGGCCTCTCCTACAGCATCAACGGGGGCGAGGCGGTCACGGCGAACTTCTCCCAGCACCTGGGCGCCGCGTACAATCAGGCCGCCGGCGTGTACTACAGCAACTACCGGGCCATTATCAGCGGCCAGGCCGCGGGAGACGCCGTCTCCTACACCATCACCGCGGGCGACAACACCCTGGGGCCGTACGCCTACACCGCGGCGAGCGCCACGGGCGCCCATGTCCTGATCATATCGGCAGAGGACTACACCGGGGAGTATCCCGAGTACGCGGACCCCTCCGGCCCCAACTACCTGAGCTACTACACCGACGCCCTGGACGCGGCCGGATACGCCTATGACGTGTGGGACGTCACCGCGCACGAGGCGGTCCCCTCGCCCATCGATGTGCTGACGCACTACGACGTGGCCGTCTGGTACACGGGCGACGACTACGCGCCCACGGTTCCCGGCCTCGAAATTCATCAGCAGCAGTATCTGACCCTGCGGGAATTCATGAACTACGACGCCGGCAAGCTGCTCGCCACGGGCCAGGATCTGTCGTATCTGTCCGCCGTGACGGGCGACTTCTCCGACGACTTCTTCCAG
>JAAEQG010001273.1 GCA_024231775.1 bacterium | reverse complement strand
TCCGCGGTCGTGACACTTCTTGAGAAACGACCAGATGGTGTAGTTGTTGGCGTCGCTCATGGTGTAGTAGGAGTCGTTCCAGTCCATCCAGTAGCCCAGGCGTTCGGACTGCTTGCTCTGGATGGCGGAGTACTTGGCGACCCGGGATTTGCACTCCTCGGTGAAGCGGTCCAACCCGTATGCTTCGATGTCCGCTTTGGTCTGGAAACCGTGCTCGCGTTCGACCTCCAGCTCGACCCACAGACCCTGACAGTCGAATCCGTTCTGGTAGCGGAGTTCGTGTCCGGTGGCGGCGAAGTAGCGCTGGAAGGCGTCCTTATAGGTGCGCCCCCAGGCATGATGGACGCCCATGGGGTTGTTAGCGGTGATCGGCCCGTCGAGGAAGGACCACTTGGGCTTGCCGCGATTCTTCTCGCGGAGCTTCTCGAAGGCCCGAGTCCGGTCCCACAGCTTGAGGGCCCGGCGTTCGAGCGCGGGGAAATCAACCTTGGTTTCGACCTTGGCAAACGCCATCGTGTCTCCTCGAACAGGTTCTATGCGGCACGGTCGGTCGCGTAATATAACCGCTGGTCGTGGGGCTGTGAAATGAGCTGGGCGGATACGGACGCTGGGTGGGCGGACGATTCCGTCCGGAGTTACGTCTGTGGGACATATTGTCAACGCGCGGGTGCGGCTGTAGAATCCCGCGAGGTTCGCGGTCGTGTCACGACCGCGGTGAGGTGGTATCGTCGTATTCGAGTTTCTGACGGCCCGGCGCCGGGGAGTGCCCCTTGGTCGCACAGAGCGGGTTCCAGCCGTACGCAGCCATACTGTTTGTCATCGCCGTGGCGGTTGCCGCCGCCGGCTCTATCCTGATTCTGACCCATCTGGTCGGGGGGCGTCGTCTCTTCGGGCGTGATCCCTCCGGGCCGGTCAAACAAGGGACCTACGAGTCGGGCGTGCCCACGATCACGGACGCCCGCCGCCAGTTCAGCGTACGCTTCTACATGGTGGCGATGCTCTTCCTGTTGTTCGACGTTGAAATAGTGTTCCTGTGGCCGTGGGCGCCGGTGTTCTACCAGAGCGCCACCGGAGCGTCATCGACCGTTGTGGTGGGGAACCTGGTGATTGGGAAGGAGTTTCTGCTGGCGGAGATGGTGGTTTTTCTGGCCATCCTGCTGGTGGGTTACGTGTATGCGTGGCGTAAAGGGGTGTTCCGATGGGACTAGATAAGGCGGCCTACGCCCCGCACACCATGGCCCGGGATGACATCCTGACCACGCGCCTGGATTACCTGGTGGGTCTGGCGCGCAAGCACACGGTGAACTGGGCGCGTCGTTTCTCGCTGTGGCCGATGCCTTTTGCCACGGCTTGCTGCGGGATCGAGCTGATGGCGACAGGGGCGAGCCGTTATGACATCGCCCGCTTTGGCGCGGAGGCGATGCGCTTCACGCCGCGGCAGTGCGATATGATGATTGTGGCGGGGCGGGTGGCGATCAAGATGCTGCCCGTGCTCCAGCGGATATACCTGCAGATGTGCGAGCCCAAGTGGGTGGTCAGTATGGGGGCTTGTGCATGCACCGGTGGGGTCTTCGATACCTATGCGGTGGTGCAGGGTGTCGATCAGTTTTTGCCGGTGGATGTATACGTTCCGGGTTGTCCGCCTCGTCCGGAGACGTTGCTGGAAGGCCTGATGGCGGTCCAGCGGATCGTGGACGAGGAGGGGGTGACTCCCAGCGGGCAGCGCGGGGCTGGGCTGCGGATGACCGTCGCACCCCCAACGGACTCGGAGCTTGTG
>JAAEQG010001272.1 GCA_024231775.1 bacterium | reverse complement strand
TGGAGGAGGAGCTTTATCGCATCGCCCAGGAGGCGCTGAACAACGCGCTCAAGCACGCGGGGGCTTCTCAGGTTACGTTATCCGTTCGATTCGCCGAGGATTCTGTGACCCTTGAGGTTACGGATAACGGCCAGGGTTTTGATCCGGCGGACGTGCAGGGCAAGGCTGGCCTGGGCCTGATCAGTATGCGAGAACGCGCAGAAAAGATCGGGGGGCAGTTAACCATCCACTCGGCGCCGGGCGAGGGGACGCGGGTGGCGATCAGTGTGCCTCTCACAGAACAGGAGAACTTTCACCCGGAGGTGACCGATGACTGAAACAACTCGACAGACAGAATCGATCCGCATACTCATCACCGACGACCACGCCGTGGTGCGGGAAGGGCTGCGGACGCTGATCGGCACCGAGCCGGGTATGGAGGTGATCGGTGAAGCCGAGGACGGCGTCGAAGCGGTGCAACAGGCGCGCGCCCTGCGGCCCGACGTCATCCTGCTGGATATGATGATGCCGCGCAAGAATGGG
>JAAEQG010001271.1 GCA_024231775.1 bacterium | reverse complement strand
GGTGAGCGAGAACTGGGGCATCCGGTCCCCGCGGCGGACTGTGTATCGAAAAATCGTCTGGCCGTCTTGTGCCGCACGATCAGCCCTGTGACTGACCGTTCACATGCGGCCACTCGGTATCGTCCCCTCGGGAGCGTAGGGGACACTTTTCTCCCGGCCAGCGTGGCACTCGCCCCCTGTCCCCGGCTGACCCGCGCTCGTCGGCGCTGGCCGGGTCGCCGCTTGTGGCGGCTCATGGTGGGGAGGTCCGCCAGAGCGGGAACTGAGAAGAACAGTGTCCCCTATTCCCCGCGCTGCGCGTCATCTCCGTCGCGTCCGCAACACCCTGCCTCGAAAGGTATTACGATATGCCGGGAGATTCCTGTCCTGACCTATCGAGCGCCACGGTTGCGGCGACAGCCAGCGATCCATCAGGGCAGACGGTGCCATCTCCGGCCTGAGGGTCGCGTCGGGCTTCCCACTCCGGGAAAAGTGTAGTAACCTCTAAGGGAGGATCGGGAGAAGTGCCTTGCCTGCCAAAGACCTTTACCACGAAGTCGTCAGGGCGGCCCTCGTCAAGGACGGCTGGACCATCACCCACGACCCGCTCACCCTGCGCTGGGGCAAGAAGGATCTGTTCGTCGACCTCGGAGCGGAGAAGCTCCTGGCAGCCGAGAAGGGGGACCGGCGGATTGCCGTCGAGATCAAGAGCTTTCTGGGAAAGTCGGAGGTGGCGGACCTCCAGAGGGCTCTCGGCCAATACATCATGTACCGAGACATCATGAAAGCCAAGGAGTCCGACCGGGATCTCTATCTGGCTGTTCGCGAGCTGGTGTACAGTGAGGTGTTCGAGGAACCCATCGGCCAGCTCCTACTCAAGGAGGAACAGGTTAGACTCATGATCTTTGATGAGGGGAAAGAAGAGGTTCTACGATGGATACCGTGACCACCTATCAGCAGATAGTCCAAGACGTGCTGCAGCCCTACACCGAGATTGAGTACGCCTACGTCGACGCCCACAACAAGCTGGTCTGTGACGAAGCCGGCGATCATTTCATCGTCTTGTCGATGGGTTGGGAGACCAAGCCCAAGCGTCGGATCCACGGCTGTCTCATCCATATCGACATCATCGACGGTAAGGTCTGGATCCAGCGCGACGGGACTGAGGACGGCGTCGCGGACGAGCTTGAAGACGCCGGCATCCCGAAGTCGGACATCGTCCTGGGCTTCCATGAAGCCCACCTCCGGCAATACACAGGTTACGCAGCCTGAAGAATCTCAGCCGTGCACCGAGTAGGGCGAGTAGGGGACACAGTTTTTCCCACGCCGGCCTTCCGATCCCGCCAGCCACCCTGAAATGGGATGGCTAATCGGCACGCCCGGGAAACGCTGGCTGGCTTACGGTGGTCCGTGCTCGGCGAGGCCGATGAGTAGGTCTCGAAACCCGTGGGACACTGCCCTAACCCAATCCCGAAAAACAGTGTCCCCTATTCCCGGCCTT
>JAAEQG010001270.1 GCA_024231775.1 bacterium | reverse complement strand
GGCCGGGCAGGCGCACCTCGCTGACCGCGCTCTCGATCGGAATGGCCGTTCCGTCTTTGCGCAAACCCACGCGCTCGCGCGCGACGCCGATACCCTTCGCTTCCCCGGAGCGGATGTGGTGGGCGACGTGCCCCTGGTGCTCCTCGCGCTCGGGGGACGGCATTAGCAGACTGATGCTCTGGCCGATCACCTCGTCCGCGGAGTATCCGAAGATCCGTCCCGCCGCGGCGTTGAAGGATTCGACGATGCCTCGCTCGTCAATAGTGACAATACCGTCGGCTGCGGTGTCCACGATGGTGCGCGTTCGAATCTCGCTCTCGTGCAGGGCCCGGGCCTGCTCTTCGGCCTGCCGACGAGTCACCAGCAGCGCCGCAGCCAGCCTGCCTGCGAGAAGTGCCGCACCGCCCAGCAGGAGCACCACGCCGGCAGCGCTCCATCCGGCAAGGGCAACCGAATCCCGCAGCGCCGCGACGACCGCCAGGCCCACCGCGGTCAGCAGCGCAACCCACTCCCCGACACGGAGGAGCCTCAGTTTGTCAAACGGTAGCTGCCGCATCCGCTTATCCTATACCACAGTACGTCCGCCGACGGCACTCAAACAACCCTGGCTGACAGCCGTTCGACAACCTGGGTCAGCACCACAACCGCCTGATCGATGTCCTCCGCGGTGGTGAAGCGCGACAGGCTGAAGCGGATCGCGCCATGAGCAACTTGCGGATCGATGCCCATGGCCTGGAGCACGTGCGAGGGCTCGAGCGACCCGCTGCTGCAGGCGGCGCCAGCCGACGCGCATATCCCACGCTCGCTAAGCAAGATGAGCAACGCCTCAGCCTGTAGCCGCTCGAAACCGATGTTGGCGGTGTTGCACACCCGGTCGGCCGCTCCTCCGATTACGTGAGCGATTGGGATGGCCGCCCGGACCCGAGCCTCCAGATCATCTCGGAGGTGTCGAATCCTCTGGATCGTCTCGAGTGGCAGACTGGCCGCTTCCGCAGCAGCCACGCCGAAGCCGACAATCCCGGACACGTTCTCGGTGCCCGGCCTCCGATCACCCTCCTGCCGACCGCCGTAGACTATGGGGGTCAACCGCGTCCGCCTGCGCAGATACAACGCTCCGACCCCCTTCGGGCCGTGCAGCTTGTGTGCCGAGAGACTCAACAGGGAGACCGGAAGGTCTCTAACATCGAGGGCCACCTTCCCGGCCGACTGCACGGCATCGACATGCACACGAACTCCGCGGGCGGCAGCCACCTCACAGACTCGTTTAACATCGGCGATCACGCCGGTTTCGTTGTTAACGTGGATGACCGAGATTAGAGCAGTGTCGTCCTTCACCTTGTCTACCAGTTCGCCGATGTCCAACCGCCCCGCACGGTCCACCCCGATCTCATCGATCTGATATCCCTCCCGGGCAAGCTGGGTCGCGAGCTGCCGCACCGCGCTGTGCTCCACTGTCGACGTAATGAGGTGTCGCCTAGCCGGTTGGGGCGTCAGGACACCCCGGATGGCGAGGTTGATGCTCTCCGTCCCGCCGCTGGTGAAGACTATCTCCTTCGGCTCGGCGTGGATGAGGCCGGCCACCTGCTCGCGAGCAGACTCGATTCTGTGCCGCACGGACTGCCCCGCCCGGTGCATACTCGAGGGGTTGGCATAGTCGGCTTGTAGCAGCGGGAGCATAGCCTCCACCACGCTGTCCAGCGGTCGGGTGGTGGCATTGTTGTCCAGATAGACGGACATCGACGGATTCTCCCTGGCGCGGGTCGACTCTCCCGCAGACCATAATAGTCTATCATTCCAGTCCTACATCGCCACGAAGTACCCGTTTTCGCGGCGGCTCGCCGTCCGCTTTCGGAGGAAGCCTCGTTACGAACTTGATAACACTCACCTCACTCGATCTGCTCAACCCACGAGTGTAGGAGCTGTCCGTTTGGTCGCCCGTGGCGATCGTAGATGTAGCGTCACCCCTCGTGGGTGACGAAAAGACTCCGGTTCGCCACCCCCGGGCGGCGACGCCTGCCTGCGGACGGACATCAACTGCGACGGCCTGGTCGGCGCCACCGACCTGGTCCTGGTGCGCGAGGCTTACAGCCAATCAGCCCCGGCTGACGCCCCGGAGGATCTCTGCGGCGGACCCGGCGAGCCGGACCCCACCATCCCCGACGGGGTCATCGACGACGCCGACCTCTCCTGTGTGCGGGCTGACCTGGGCCACGGCGTCGGGGGCCTCTACACCGACAACCCGCCGGTCGGCCCCACGGACGTTGCCCGTCCGGACAAGACCTTCAGCCTGCACGGGCTGACCCTCGACCACGCTACGGGTTTGGTCTTCGCCCGGGCCCGCTACTACCACCCCAGCCTGGGCCGCTGGATGCTCCGCGACCCCAAGGGCTACGTCGACGGCGGAAGCCTCTACGAAGCCTTCGGGTCAAACCCTGCCAGATTCACCGACCCCATGGGAACGGACGCGGGCTTCAATCCGATGACGCAGGGCCTCTTCGGCGCCTCCCCGGAGGAAGTGCGTCGTGTCGCTGCTGCTGCGGCTGCCGCAGGCGCGGCGCAGATGTATGGGGCAACACCCGCCGAAGCCCAGAAGGCCGCCGAGAGTGTCTTGCATCCGAAGTACTATCTGGTCCGCCCAGCTGACGCCGCTTTCGAGGTGAAGCGGTTCGCGTTGGCACTCCTCGGTGGAGACGCGGACACCGCCTATCTGAGAGAAATCGACTATCGTCTGGAAACGGAACTTACCCATCTGGGGGGAGGATTGTTGCTGCTAGGGGTCACGTTCAGCCCCGGTCAAGACTCCGCTCTACACCTCTTTGGCGCGGATTCCCGCGGACAGTTTGGTCCTCGCGAACGCCTGGAGTTGGGTGTGCTTGGTCCGCTCCAGGGTGCGACCTACGCCATCGAGGGTGCGGTGGATGTCGGCGTCGATCTTGGCAACCTCGCCCTGGATGTCAGCCTGATCCGCCCCATCGCCCAGAATGTGAACCATGAGCTTGATCTGGTCATCCCGGAGGTTCGATTCGCCGAGGACGTGTTCTTGCCAACCTCACCGCGGACCGCGGCTGCCTCGCGGCGCCTGGGCGGAGAGAGTATCATCTTCTTGGCGACGTCCGGATTCGGAAAGCTCCGAGGCTTTGGACGCGGAGATGATTTAGCTGCAAAGAGTGGACTGCCTATCAAGGGATTCCGTGGCAGCAAGGGATCGAACCCTTTCCATGCCTTAGACCGAGCTATTGAAAGAGGAGTTAGTCCCAAGGTGATACTGAACACTGTGGAAAACCCCACCGTTAGGTTACCACAGGGCGGTGGGCGTACACTTTACCTTACCAAGGAAGCGGCCGTAGTCTTGGATAGTAGCGGTCAGGCGGTTACCACCTGGAGTGGCGCGCAGCACACTGCCAAGACACTTGAGCTACTTCAATCTGCGGCGCAATAAGATGAAGGAGAGTGCTAACGACTCGCTGTGGTTCTGTCCGCTGTACGGGAGGAGTATAGCCGAAGGGAAGTGCCTCGATATAAACTACGAGCGTCTCGGCTACTTTGCAGGCGGATGTCTTGACGAGATCACGAAACTTACGGGCAAGAGAGAGCCTCGAATCTCAGAAACATGTGTGTCGTGCCCGAACCTGCCCGTCAAGGGCGGTATGGCAGAAGAGCCTCGATCATCGTGATTCGAAGTCCCCCAATAAGTGGGAGCAGCCACATCCTTGCCGCCCACGGCTGGGTGTTCGCCACCCCCGGGCGGCGACTCCTGCCTGCGGACGAACATCGACTGCGACGGCCTGGTCGGCGCCACCGACTTGGTCCTGGTCCGCGAGGCTTACAGCCAATCAGCCCCGGCTGACGCCCCGGAGGACCTCTGCGGCGGACCCGGCGAGCCGGACCCCACCATCCCCGACGGGATCATCGACGACGCCGACCTCTCCTGCGTTCGGGCTGACCTGGGCCACGGCGTCGGGGGCCTCTACACCGACGACCCGCCAGCCGGCCCCACGGACGTTGCCCGTCCGGACGAGACCTTCAGCCTCCTCGGGCTGACCTACGACCATGCCACGGGCTTGGTCTTCGCCGGGCCCGCTACTACCACCCCAGCCTGGGCCGCTGGATGCTCCGCGAGCGTAACTCGCCGAGGGATACCCGGGCCGGGTGATGACGGATCACCGCGGGGGAGGGCTGGCGTCCTCCCCTCCACCCTGTCCTCACCAGTCATTGCCCGTCTATGCCTAGGAAAACTCCCGCCCGAAGGGCGGAACGCACATTGATGGACGCTCCACCAATGTGGTCACAGTATCCGGAAGAATGTGGCAAGAATCTCCGGAACCCACAGCCTCTGCGGAGCCAGAATGTTCATGGCACGGCTGCCGAGCCACATCCGTGGGGAAGCGGTCCGAGTGTAGAAGCGAGAACGCAGCTACTTCTTGGGTTATAGAAGGTGTCGGGAGAAGAGGGGGAATGGCATGAAGTCAACGGGCGACCACCTGATCCTCCTGCCACGTCGGTCCGTTCCGGGTCTGCGGTGACCTCCGGCCCGGACGGCCACCGGCGACAAGACCATACAACTCGACCTCGTCGTCGGGCTTGACTTCCTCCGACAATTGTAGTAGGTTATCTACGACGCTTGTAGTAGGTTCGGCGGAGGATATTCCTTGGGCAGGCACGAATTCGATCTGGGGAGCGCAGAGTTGGATGTGCTCCGGGTCCTGTGGGACATCGGCTCGGCGACGGTTCGCGAGGTGATGACCGAGCTGCACGCACGGGGAAGACGGGTGGCTTACACCACCGTGCAGACTCTGCTGGGTCGTCTGGAGCACAAGGATTACGTCACCAGCGATAAATCGGAGTTTGCCTTCGTGTTTCGGGCGAAATTGACCAGGGATCGGGTCCGCCGCTCGAGGCTGAAATCGCTAGTTGGTCAGTTGTACGACGGGGCCGCCGGATCGCTGGTGCTGCACCTGGTTAAGACCGAACGCCTCTCGCATGGCGAGATTGCTGAGCTTCAGGCGCTTATCGAGAGCCTGGACTCCGGCGACGCGGACGGCGACCGGTAGGTTGCGAAGCGGTCCGCGTTCCTTGGCAATGCTCGAAGCCCCGGGCTGCTCAGTCACCGAGGCGCCATTGGTTGCTTTGCGCCGCGAGGCTGGTCGTTCGAAGATATAGCGGCGCTTACGAACGGTCGGGTACACGAGGGTATCGAAGCCTTCGACGTTGGTACGGACGGAGTTGCGGGCATGACTTCTCTGGCTACCCCGGCAGCAGAACTGCTCTGGCGCAACGCCTTGGCAGTGATCCCGCTTGCGGTACTGGTTGCGATCCTCTGCCGCTGGGTTCCCTGCCGCCCATGGACTCGACACACGCTATGGCTGATCGTACTGCTCTGGTTGATTATCCCTCCGGTGTTTCCCGCCGCGCAGGTGGACGTGGCGGCTAGTGTGCCTGAGGTGGAGCGCTCGGCAAACGAGCCTCCCCGGGGGACTGATGCGGTCGCGCCATTCCGGGCGACAATGCAAGCACAGCGCCGTGCAGCCTCAGTCACGGAGCACAGCCCAGCCCTCGACGTACTTTCCGTTCCAACTACAGAAGAGGTCGCTGCCCTCGGGAAACGAGGACGCCGGTCCGCGCCGGTCCTGAGTTCTCGGCAGAAGCTCACCCGCGAGCCCGTCGAATCGAACCGCCCTCGGAGACGCCCACGCCCGGACACCGCACCGCGTCCGCGGACATCCGCCCGGCTGACGACTGGCGCTCCGAGTATTGTTGAGAGTACACGGAACCTCGCCGTCGAGCGTGCGGACCTCGGACTCGCGGACCCGACGCAGACCGCCGCCACCGAAGTGCGGGCCAAACCGGACCGCTATAACAGACCGCCGAAGACTCGCACAAGTTCGTCCCCTGCCGTCGGAGATGGACGTAGCGACACCCTCCGGATTGCATCCACAGATGCACTGCCCGCTGACCAGACTCGCCCCGGTGAGGGCGGACTCAGCCAGTGGAAACCGTGGATCGCCGACATCCTCGCGGTACGGGACGCGCTGGGCCGCGTGTCTCCGATTCCTTGGTCGTTGTGGGCCGGTGGAGCGGGCCTGATCATCCTGCTTCGCTTGGTGTCCACAGCTCGCCTCCGCCGCCGGGTGCGGTCGGGCCAACGCGCCACCCGTAACGTTCAGCAGTTGGTCGCCACCTGTGCCCGGAACCTCAATCTGCGCCGCGTCCCTGAGACGGTCATGGTCCGCGGGCGCATGTCGCCCATGCTGTGGTATGGACGCCGCAAGACATTGGTGTTGCCGACGGCGCTGTGGGCGGCGCTGGACGACGTGGGGCGCGAGGCGGTGGTCATGCACGAGTTGGCTCATCTGCGACGCCGGGACCACTGGGTCGGCTGGTTAGATCTGCTGATCGGCTGCGTGTACTGGTGGCACCCTGTGGTCTGGTGGGTACGCAGCCGAGTGCATTCCGAAGCGGAAGCCTGTTGCGACGCATGGGTGATCTGGCTTCTGCCCCAGGGGCGGCGGGCTTATGCCACGGCGCTGCTGACCGCCCGCCGATTCGTATCCGAGCCTGCCGGGGTCGCCCCCGCGATGGGCATGGTCTTAACCACACAAACTGCAAAACGCTTTGCCGGGAGAATAACCATGATTATGACGAATAGTGACACTCCGCGACGATCGGTTTCTGGAATCGTGCTGGTCTTAGCGGTTGCTCTGGGAGGCTGGCTGGCCACTCCGGCACAGTCCTGCGACACCAAAGAAAAACACAAGTGCAAACCGACCAAGCACGTCTGTCCGCCCGAGAAACCTTGTGCCCCCGCCGCACCAGTAGCGCCCTCCGGCAGAGCGCCGCTCCTCTTGAAGGCGCCCCCCGTCATTCCAGCCATCCCCCCCCTGCACCGATTGGCCACGCCAGGCCGCCTGCCGCGCGTCACCGCTCCGGCATGCTCGCCACCTGCCAGGCTGGCATCCTTCGGCGACGGACCGTACGTTCTGGTCGGCGACAAGCAGGACGCTCAACACAGATCGCTCGAGGCGCGTCTGGAGGTCTTGGAGAAACAGCTTCAGCGACTCTCCGAGCAGCTCGAGCGCATGAGCGGTGGAAGCCACTCACCGTTCCCGGTGCCGCCGATGTCCCTCCTCACGCCCTTCCCGCCTGATGCTCCCGATGTCCCGCTCGATGAGCAAGAGACCACCGTGCGGGCATATCAGCTGGCCGATGGCAAGCTCCAAGCCCTGTCCAAGCTGATGAAGCGCTCAGATGTCCCCGTACTGGTGTCGCCCAAGAAGGACCGGATCGAGGTCCACGGAACCGCCGCTCAGCATCGCGTCTTCAAAGCGTTTGTGGACATGATCGAAGGTCGCGAAAAACCGCAGAGCCTGGCCCTGGCCCTCGGCACACCGGCATATGAAAACGCCACGCAGAGGTATCTGGACGCGATGCAGACCCGGGAACGCGACAAGTCCAGGAGTAAGGCCAGCCGAGAAAAGAAGAAGGCCCGGAAGTCGCGAGTGCGAGCTGACAAGAAGGCAAAACAAGCAAAAGACAAAGTTGCCTCAAAAGCCCAAGAGGCCGCGGAACGTGCCAGCGAGATGAAGGAGCGGGGTGAGGACATCGAGCGCAGAGCGGACGTCCTCGAGGAAAAGGTCCGCGCTATGGAGGAACAGGCTGACGCCATGCGCGGGCAGGCTGAGTCGCTGGAGAAGAGCGCGGACGCTGCCGAGGGCGACGCGAGGAGAGAACTCCAGAAGGAACTGCGGATAGTCGAGGCATCCATCCGCAAGCTCGACCGCAGCGTCGATTCATTACACCGGGAGATCGAACGTCTGTTCGATCAAGCTGACGAGATGCATGACAAGGCGGCCACCTGGGAAGAGCGCGCCCTGGAGTACGAAGAGGAAACCGTCCAGTTGGAGGCGGAGGCGGACTCATACTGACACCCTAACTTCGTCCGTACCGGCGCCGCCAAGTGGATCCCTTCAAGGGCGTGAACCCCGGCGGTGATGCGTACCGCATCCAGCAGAGCGTTCGTGACCGATTGGCGCAACAGTGCAATGCGCACCTTGGACTGCCGGAAGCGAGGCTGCATCCAGGCGGTATGCGCAAGCAGAAGCAAACCTGCTCACTGGAGGGTAGCTATGAGATACTGTCTGTCTTTATGGGTCGTCATCCTGCTGAGTGGGTTTGCTCAGTCCGCTCTCGGAGCACCAGCGGAGGAGGTCCCGGCGCGCAGCTACCAAACCGCCAACGGACTGCTGAATCGGGAGCTCTACGATCTGGCGGCGGCGGAGTATCGCACCTTCCTCGAACATTGCCCCGACAGCGCCAAACGCCCGATGGCCCGCTATGGGTTGGCAGTTTGTCTGTTCCGCACCAGCCAGTACGAAGCGACTGCCGCCCAGCTCGAACCGCTGGTGACCGAAGGGGGTTTCGAGTTCGCCGCCGAGGTTGGCACGATGCTGGGCCGGTGCCAGTTGGAACTGGGCAAGCCCGACCGCGCCGCCGAAGCTTTCGAGCAGGTGTTCACCCAGCATGGCGATCACCAGTTGGCTGATGATGCGGTCGCCGGCGCGGTCGAAGCGCTCTATCTCAGCGGGCGCCATGAAGAGTCCGCCGCCCGGGCCCGCCTGTTGACTTCGCGCTGGCCCGACAGCCCCTGGCGAAACCGGGCGGTCTACTACCAGGCTCTCACGGAGATCGCCGCACAACAGCACGCTGACGCCGTGAACCATCTTCGTCAGTTACTACTGGCGGAGTCGACCGGTGAACTGGCGGAGCATGCCCGCCTTCTGCTGGCTCAGTGTCTGGAGCGTGCCCAGGAGTTCGCCGCCGCCGAGCGGGCCTACCGCAACGTTGTCGCCTCGACCACATCACCGCACCGTCCCCATGCAACCGTCGGTCTTGCCCGGGTGTTGCATCGTCGAAACAAAGTGGATGAGGCAGAGAAACTGCTGGACCAGCTCTTGGAACAAGAGGTCGAACCGGAGTTGGCCGGCGAAGCATTCTACCTGCGCGGTCGCCTCCACTTCGACGCCGGGCAATACGACCTTGCCCAGGCAGCTTTCACCGCCGCCGCGCCCAACGCCGCCGAGCGAGCTGACGAGGTGGCCTACTGGAGCGCCAAGTGTCTGCTCCGGCGCAACCAGCCCGGTGAGGCCGCCGTCGGTTTGGATGCGCTGGTGAATGAGCACCCCGGAAGCATGTTGCTGGCTGAAGCCTGTTACGATCGGGCCATCGCTCTCTTGAAAGCCGATCAGGTCAACAAAGCGGAATCGGCCTTCACCGAGTTCCGTGACCGATTCCCGGAACACGAACTGGCGGCCGAGGCTATGCGGCTGAGCGCGATCCTGTCCCATCGGCGCGGAGACTACGCTCAAAGCCAAGCCCACTGCCAAGCGTTCGCCGACCAATACGACGACCACGCCCGGGTGTGTGAGATCCGGTTCCTGCTGGGCGAGAATGACTATCTGGCGGACCGCTTGACCGCGGCGACAAAACGTTACGCCGAGTACCTCGAAAGCTGTCCCGAGGACACGCAGGTGCAGATCGCGCAGTTCCGGATGGGCATGGCTGCCCATCAGCAAGGGCGGTTCGACGAATCCGTCTCCCGGCTGTCCAAGCTGCAACTCAACCGCGACTCCGCCGAGCAGTTTGCACCCGCCCTGTTGGCGCTTGGAGATGCGCAGTTTCAGCTCGGCAAGTGGCCGGAGGCGGAACACTGGCTGGGGCAGTACCTGGCCCGAGAACCTGAGACTGCTTCATCAGGCGACGCCTTGCTCAAGCTCGGGCTGAGTCAGCAGCGGCAGGGAAAGCTCGATCAGGCCCTGCAAACCTACGAACGACTGCTTGGTTCCAGCCATGCAGGCGGACATCGGCTGCAGACCCTCTTTGAGAAAGGTCAGGCGCTGGTAGCGCTGGAGCGAATCGCCCCAGCGGTGGCAGCCTTCGAGCAGGTTCTCACCCAAGACCGGGATTCCGAGTACGCCGCCTACGCGCACTACCGGCTGGGGGCGATGGCCTTTGGCGCGGCGGACTACACCGCGGCTGCGGAACACTATCAACACGCCGCTCAGAAGCTACCGGACGCCGATCTACGAACGGAAGCATGGTTCCAACGCTGTCAAAGTCTCGTCGCCGGCGAGCGCTATGACGAGGCCCACTCCGCATTGAAGGAGTTTCTCAAGCGATTCCCCAGCCACGACCGAGCCACCGCCGCCCAAGCCCACTTAGCCCTCACCCTCGCCCGGCAGGATCAACCAGCCAAAGCCCTGGCAGCCATCGCCCAACTGGACGCCCGGGCTGTCGAGGATCTGGACGCCACCTCCTGGAGCAACCTCCAGTATGAGAAGGCCTGGGCACTGCGGGCCCAAGGCAAGGTCGAGCCCGCCGCACGAGCATACCGCGACCTGCTCGCCCGGAAAGACGCCCCCGTCCGCCTGGTTGCCCACGCCACCCTGGAACTGGCCGAGCTTCTCGCCGACGAGAAGAACTTCGACGAAGCCGCCAGCCTGCTCCGCCGATTGCGCGAGCAGAATCCCGCAGCCGACCTCCTGGCCCCGGACAATCAGGAACGACTCCTCTACCGTCTCGCCATCTGCGAGTTCGAGCGCGCCCAGTTCAAGACCGCTGCGGAACTCCTGGAGGAGTTCGTCAGCGCCTATCCAGGCAGTGAGCTGTTACCCTCGGCGAGTCTCTACTGCGGCGAAGCCTGGGTGCAGCACAACCGTCACAGCCGCGCCGTGGATCACTTCGCCAGAATCACCGAGCACTACCCCGACCACTCGACGTGTGAATCCGCCATGCTCCGTCTGGGAGAATCGCTGGCGATACTCCAACGCTGGTCGCGCAGCGAACAGGTCTTGAGTGATTACCTCCGCAGCTTCGCCGATCGCGACCTCTGGTATCAAGCCCAGTTCGGCGTGGGCTGGGCGCGGGAAAACCAGGAACGCTATGCGGAAGCCCTCGCCGCATACCGCCCCGTCGTCGAGCGGCATCAGGGATCGACCGCCGCGCGAGCCCAGTTTCAGATCGGCGAGTGCCTGTTCGCCCAGAAACGATACGACGAGGCAGTGCGCGAGCTGCTGAAGGTGGACATACTGTACGCCTACCCGGAGTGGAGCGCCGCGGCGCTCTACGAAGCCGGGCGATGCTTCGAGGAGCAGAACAAGGCTGCCGAAGCTCGACGACAGTTCGAAGCGGTTACCGAAAGACACGCGGACACGCAGTGGGGGGAACTGGCCACCCGACGACTGGCCTCCCTGCAGGCTGACGCCTTGCCCGGCCGCTAGGCGTGCCCAAGGCAAGCCCAAGATGAAACCCAAGAAGCTACAAACGCATCGATCAGGATCAGAGAAGGTCGCGCAGGAGAGTCAACGGTGAATCCGACTACATGGTGGTGGAATGTGAGCATGGTGGTCCGCGCAGCCGTCGGACAGAGCACGACCGGCGAGGCCCCCAGTTCCGTGCAGGTTCAGTCCGTCTGGGACTTCCTGATCAAGGGAGGCCCGATGATGATCCCCATCGGCCTCTGCTCGCTGGCGGCATTGGCCGTCGTGGTCGAGCGCGTCTTCAGCCTGCGGCGCGGCAATGTAATCCCCTCGGGCTTCATCGACGCGCTACGCAGCCTGCTCGAGGGAGGAGAGGACGAGCGCGAGCACGCCCTCGCATACTGTCGGGAGAACGAGAGTCCGATCGCCAACATCATCCTGGCCGGCTTGAAGCACCAGGAATCCTCGGCGTCCCGGCGCGATCGTCACATTCAAGAAGCCGGCGAGCATGAAGTGTTTAAGCTCAGAAAATATCTGCGCATGCTCTCGGTAGTCGCGGCGCTCGCCCCGGTGATGGGTCTGCTGGGGACCGTGTTCGGGATGATCAACGCTTTTCAAACTGTCGCGGTCTCCGCCGAGGCTTTGGGGAAGACCGAGCTGTTGGCCCGCGGAATCTACGAAGCCTTGATCACCACCGCCGCGGGACTGCTCCTGGCGATCCCCGTGCTGATCGCCTATCACTGGCTCACTTCGCACATCGAGCGGTTAGTGTATGACATGGACCGGGTGGTCTCTGAGCTGTTCGAACAGCACGCGCCGTCGGCTCCGGACACCGCGGGCGTGGGACCGCGCCTAGCCGGATCAACTAGCGAAGACTCCGAACAACCCGGCGAAGAAGTGGCTGCAGCCCCCGCATAGTCCCGCGAGGTCGTACTGTCCTGGAGTCACGACCGCAGAGAGGTACGCAACCGTGCTCGTCAAGACCAAACCCCTGGAATCGCCTGCGTCGATCGAACTGACCCCGATGATCGACATGGTCTTCCTGCTCCTGATCTTCTTTCTGGTGGCGACCTCTTTCCACCAGGAGGAGCGTGAGATCCAGATTGCCCTCCCCACCGCCCAGAGCGCCGCACCCATTAGCGTGGCTTTGCGCGAGATCGTCATAAACGTTGACGAGCGGGGAGGCCTCATCGTCGGCGGCCGACAGATCGAGTTGGAGGATCTCCAGACGCTGGTGAGCGAAGCCACCACCGTCAACCCGGAACAGAAGGTGACCGTGCGCGGCGATCGACGCACCGCATACGACAACGTGGTCAGAGTGCTGGACGTCTGCAAGGGGGCAGGCGTCCAGGAACCCTACCTGGACACCGTCCTTGCAGAGTAGCCCGGACAGACCGATGAAGCCCGAGCGCACCCAAGCATGTCCATCCGATGGCGCGGCTAGAAACTCACCGCATCCGCGCCGCCGCGCCCGACGATGGCTGGGCGTGCTGTGCATCATCGTTGTCGCCGGAGCGATCTGCGTCGGTGGTTGGACGCTCCTGCCTGAGCGCCGGACCTATTACACCGACGCCGACACCATCAAGGTTCCCGCGGACACCGCCCCGGTGCGGGACATACTCTGGCAGCCGCCGACCATGCTGGGCGAAACCATTAACTCACCGAATGACGACTATGAACCGCGCCTGAGCGCCGACGGGATGACCCTGTACCTCGTACGCGGAAAGCCCGGACACAACGCCGACATCCATGTCTCCAACCGGACCCCGAACGGATGGACCGAACCTCGCCCGCTGGAAACGGTGAACACCTCCTACGATGACCTGGGGCCGGATCCCTCTCCCAACGGACTGCTCCTCTACTTCTACAGCGACAGACCCGGAGGCTCTGGAGGGTACGACCTCTGGATGGCCCGCCGGGATAAGCCGACCGGCACCTTTGCCGAACCGATCAACCTCGGCCCGCGGATAAACTCACCCTATAACGACTACGGCCCTGCGGTGACTCCCGACCACCGCACCCTGTACTTCGCGTCCAACCGCCCGCACCCTGACGATGTGCATACGCCGGATCCCCAGGCTTGGCCCGCCACCGTTCGCGAAGACCTCTACCAGCGCGACTACGATCTGTACACCGCGCCTATCACCGAGAGCGGACTGGGCGCGGCAGCCCCGGTCTCCAGCCTCAATTCACCCGCCAACGAGGGAACGCCCGCCCTCAGCCCCGCAGGAGACTTCGTCTACTTCAGCTCCGACCGCCCCGGCGGCGCAGGCGGGTTTGACCTATATCGCTCCCGTCGCCGATCCGAAGCGCATGGACCGGCAGAGCATCTGGGACTGACGGTGAACTCACCGGCCCATGAATTGGATCCCGCACTGAGCATGGCCGGGTACGAGCTGCACTTCAGTTCGAATCGTGCGGACCGCGGTTCGGGCGACGATGCTCAACGCGCGTATGATGTATACCATACGACCTCTCGAGAGGTCTTCGCGGAGGTGGAGACCCAACACGCCCGCATTGACTGGGCAGCGATCTGGTCAGCCATCGGGCCAAACCTGCTTTGGGCGATACTGGCACTTCTGCTGCTCCTGTTGCTCAGCAGGATGCTCAGCGCTGCCGCGCGGCGTAAACTGAGTCTGCTAGCCAGGTGCGCCCTGGCTTCTCTGTTCATCCATGCGCTGCTGATGCTGATATTCAGCGTGTGGGAAGTGACCGCATCACTGGCGGGTCTGACGCGCCAGCGCGGTGGGGTCCAAGTCGCCCTGGCTGCCCCGTCGGCTGGGCAGGGCTTGTCCGGTCAGATACGAGGCGGCTACGCGAGCTTCACCGCACCACTGGCTCCTGCCTCGGTGGACCGTCAAGACGCCGCCACTCCTCAACAACCGCGCCCCCGGAACTTCGAGACCACTGCAAAACTCGCCCAGATCGATTCCAACCAGATTCAGCCTCCCCCCGCCGCAGTCAATGACGCTCCCTCGCAGACGGCCTCGCCGCAGCGCACAGACGCGCCGATTCTCCCTTCATCTCCGCGCACTGCATCCGATCCATTGAGTCTGGGCATCCCATCACCAACTGAGGGCGCTCACGACGCCGAGACCGAAATGACTCTGCCCCAGGCGTCAGAACCTTCGCCTGAACGGAACAGGCTCTCACCCCCAGCTGCCGCACCACCGGCGCCCGCCCTGAACGCTCTGCAGGCTCCCGCGCCCGTCAAGATCGAGACAACCCCTCTGTCGACGGGGTTCGCTGCCGCGCCGACGGCTGAGAGCGCCATCGACACCTCACCACCGCTCCGCCAAGCAGCACAGCTGACACTTTCTACACCGGCAGTCGAACCGTACAACACCCTGGCGCTAGGTACACCGGAGGTAACGCCCCTTGAGAGGACCGCCTCCCCGGAGCGACCTGCCGAAGATTTCGCGGCAATCCCGCACCCCCTAACACCGATACGCCCGGTAGTCATTGCAGACCACTCCGCCACCGAAGTCGCACTCGACCTGCCTCTATCCGCCGCGCCACGTGATCCTCTCGACACGCGGATGCCCCTGAGCGCGCCGGTGATACGAGCATCGAAACCGCCAGAGCGACCGACGGACACGTCCCCCACCCCCCTGCCGCACTCCGCCCCCGCACCGGTCCTCAATCTCGCGGCACCCGACTCAGAGGCGGCGCAGCCCTCCGATCCCGTGGACGAACCGGCGGCGCACGCCCCGCTCGCCGAGCGACCGTCCGCCGCCAAGCTTACGACAATCCCTCCGATTCTGGCCCCCGCAACCCTGCCGAACCTGCCCCCGAATCGAACACCACTCGTCGTCCCGCTGCATACTCCGCCGATTGCCCTCCCGGACGCAGAAGCCTCGACGGCACGAGTAACGTCTATCACCCCCCGGCTTGAGCCCACCACCGCGCTACGCCTCACGACCTCCCCGATGCCCGATCTGCTCCTACCAGCCGAAGAGGATTCCGCCACTGCCGGCGTCGTGTTCGGTAGAGTGACAGATGCCGGCACCGGAGAGCCTCTCCCCCAAGCCGTCGTGCATCTGGATCTCGCCGACGGCGCGGGCGTTATCGCAAACGCTGATGAAGCGGGCACCTACGAACTGTCCCTGCCCGAGGTTCCGGACTTCTTTGCGCTATCCGCATCGCACGAGGGATTCCTGCCGGATTCAGCCAACGTCGCCGCCGCCGCAGTGGTGGGCCGGGCGCTGCGGGTCGACTTCAAGCTACGCCCTGCCCGCCCGACCCGCGTCGCCATCGAAGCGGTCCCCGACGTACACCATCTGGGCGACGATCGATTCGAAGGCCGGGTCAACAGTCAGTTCCAAAAGCGGGCGGAGGGAGCGAAGTTCTCCGCCACCTTCGACCTGGAGGAGCGACAGGTATCCCCCGGCTACACCTCCGCTCAGATCAGCGTAATGGCGAAGGGCGTACAGATGCGCCACCTCATCTACCTCAACGGAAGACGCCTGAAGCCGCGTCTGGGACGCTCGCCCCGAGACGGGAGTTTCGGAGAATGGCGCGCATCCTTCGACCCCGGCCTGCTGCAAGCCGGAACGAACACCCTCGAGATCAGGGCTCGAAGTCGAGGGGACGACGTGGATGACTTCGAGTTCGTCAACCTCCAGCTGCATCTCAGTAGTGAGCAGGGCGAGGGCGAGACCGCCATCTACTAGCCGCCGCCGGGGCCCACATGCAGCTTGCCCATACTTCCCAATCCAGACTACCGGTAGTCACCAAGGCGTGTTGGCCCGGCGATATGTTACAACCGGTCCGTCAACCCCTTGAAACCCCGCTCACGTTATCGGATACTCAACATTATCGGCGGGTCTCCACGGTCTCCCAGTGTTCTGCGTGGTTGATCTCCGGGGGGTTATCGCACCCGAAGAGAGCCGGCATCGTGAGTCCCGCTGATGCGCTGATGGCTCCGGGCGATAGGCCCTGTCACCACGGCGCAAGGGTCATGGTCGGCTGAAAGGTCTCGAACGCAATCGGGCCGTATCCAGTCGGTCATGAGCCGGATGGCGGAAACGAAGCAAAGGTGCCGTCGGCGGAGAGGCGTATCCACACGCCGGGCCGACCGCCGAACGGGGGCACCGGTTCGAACGGAAGGGGATCAAGATGCCACACTTCATGACGTCCCAAGCAGGGTCGTACGCGCTCGTTGCGTTCTGTGCATGCGTCTTCGGCGTAGCCGCACATACCCAGGCTGCGCCCGGCGACGGAGACCGTGCCTACCAAGCGCTTGGAGTCTCCGACCAGAAAGTCCTTGCTACTACCCAAAAGGGCAGCCTGCTGATTCTCCCGAAGGTCGAGCTGCGCTGGAACGCCGATGGCGAACTGATTCAGGATACGTTCATTGGGTTAATGAATGATTATCCGGAGGACGTCTCCGTACAGTTGTATTATGTCGCGGGCGATCCGGAACTGGAGGAAGCAACCTCCTCCGGCGCACGTACACACCCCGGCTGGACCGCTGACCACCTGGACGCCCAGGCCCACGCGCTGATCCTGTCGGCGAACCAGCCCACCTACTGGTCCGTCCACACTGGTCTACCCGCAGCCGGGCAACCCTTGCCCTCCTGGACGGATCTGGACCCCAGCGGCGCCGGGGAGCTTCCCGGAAGGCCGGACCCGGAGGGATCGACGGAGCGGGTTCTGCGCGGCTACATCCTCGCCTGGGCCGTCGAGCAACCTCACGGCCAGGAAATCCGCTGGAACCACCTGAGTGCTGAAGTGTCCATCGTGGACTATCCGCGCAACGCGACCTGGAGCTACCGGGCCTACGCAGCTCAGGCCCTCGGCGTCGCTCACGGAGAACCCATCCACGACGAACCCGCCGACGCGGGCAACCTTCAACTGAACGGCGTGGACTACGAGCAGGCCCGAGACCGACTGCTGATGGACTTCTATGCCGTGGGGGCTGGGCTGCAATCGGATGGAGTAGGTCTGACCGTCGCCGACACCGATCTGACCCTCCTCCCGATCGATGCGGACCTACGTACCATCAACGGCGGACCACGGACGGTCTCGGCCCAGTTCAGTATCTGGAACGCCGACGAGGTCGGCCCCTTCTTTCACCAACGCTGCATCACCGGCTGGGACGAGGCGCTGCTAAGCCACTACGCCCCTGCCGAAAGCACCATCTTCATGCGTCAGTTTCTGGGGACTGACAAGGGAATCGCCGTGATTGACGGCCAAACCGAGCCCGGCTGCCCGGAAAGCGCCGCCGTCGCTCTCATCGGAGTGCAGGAGAGATTGCTCGAGTTCGCCACCGCCTCAAGTAGCGCCGGGTTGAACCTCGTCGGCATCGGGACCGACGCCACCGCCGTGATCCGGGCCGACGTAGAGAGTGAGCCCCTCATGCCAAGGGCTCGCGTCAACTTACCAGCTACGTCCAACCGATTACCTGCCGCCGTGGAGCGAACCGGCGCAGACCGCACCGGCAGCTTGCTCGTGTTCCCTGCCGTAGAAGTGGCTTGGCAGAGCACCCCCGGGCGAGACGGCTACGCGCTCGTGGAAGACACCTTCGTCGAGATCACCAATCACCATGCCGACGCCGTTACTCTTCAGCTCTATCTGGTCAACGGCGATCCCCCCATGGCCGCCACCAACGGTGAACGGGACCATCCGGGCTGGAACTGGGTCGAGCAGCACCTGGTCCTCGCCGCCCAATCCACCACCTACTGGTCCAGTAGCACCGGCCAACCGGGTACGGATCTCGCCGTAGCCCCCTGGGTAGACCTGGACCCCCCTGGCTCGGGGCAACCTCCCGGACGACCCGCCCCCGACGGAAACCCCGCAACACGCGTCCTGCGCGGTACGCTGCTGGTTTGGGCGGTGAACGCTCTCGGCCAGGAGATCAACTGGAATCACCTCAGCGGCGCCGCCATGACCGCCAACTTTGAAGCCGGGGTCTCCTCCGCCTATACCCCCTATGCGTTCAGCGCCCTGGCGGGGGCGCACGCTGAGCAGACCGGAACCCCTTTGGCGCTGCATCTTGACGGCGCCGAGTATGAGATGAACTTCACCAGCCTCTTGCTGGAGTTCTACCCAACCGGCAGCATGCCCTTCGATACTGGCGGAGCGGGTGTTCCCTTCGTCGCCACCCTGGACACCGACCTGACCCTGATGATTCCCTGGATGGACTTGCGCCCAGGCGACGATCCGGAGAGTGCCCCCCCGCCCCGCTGTGCCAAGGCGCGCTTCAGCGTGTGGGGTGCCAATCAGACCGGTCCCTTTGCCTATGATCGTTGTCTCTGCTCATGGGACCAGGCTCTGCTCGGGAATTATCCCCCCCTGGCCCAGAGCATCTTCATGGCCACGGTCCTCCAAAGCGACCGCGGCTACGCCCGCATTCAGGCCCGCCGGAGTTCCGCCTGCAACCCCTACGACACCGACGATGTCCCTCTCCTCGGTCTGGCCACCCGACAGATGACCTTCGCCGCCCAAGGACCGCTTGGCGCCGGTAGAACCGGCCTCGTTCTCCCCGGGTTCAACATCCCCACGGACCCCGCAGACGCCTCCGCCGCAGCCTCCATCCACTACGCAGCCGACTGCAACGCCAACAGCATCCCCGACCGCATCGACGTCTCCGCCGCCCTCAGCCTGGACTGCAACACCAATGGCACTCCGGACGAATGCGAATCCGACTGCAACTCGAACACGATCCCCGACACCTGCGACATCACCGCCCGCACCAGTGTCGACTGCAACTGGAACAGCACCCCGGATGCATGCGAGGTGAACGCGGGTTCCTCCGCGGACTGCAACAGCAACGGCGTACCGGACGGCTGCGACCTGTCCTTCATTCACGATTGCTGCTCCACCGGGCACGGCGCCGGCTGCACCGACCCGGTCATACAAACCTGTGTATGCGACCTCGATCGCTATTGCTGCCACACTGAATGGGATCAGATCTGTGTGGACAAGGTCGCCGCCTTCGCTTGTGGAGACTGCTCGCCCAGAAGCCACGACTGCGGAAGCAACGGGATTCCCGACGAGTGTGAGACCGACTGCAACAAGAACGGTATCGCCGACGGTTGCGACGTTTCCGCCGGCACGAGCGTCGACTGCAACACCAATCAAGTCCCCGATGAGTGCGAAGAGGACTGCAACTCCAACGGCGTGTTCGATGGTTGCGATGTCTCGGCTGGAACCAGCGAGGACTGCAACGCGACCGGAACTCCGGACGAATGTGAACAGGACTGCAACGGGAATCGCTTCGCCGACGAGTGCGACATCGCGATGGGTACCAGTCAGGACTGCGATGGCGACACCCTCCCGGACGAGTGCGCGATTGCTGCTGGAACAGCACGCGACTGTAATGGTAACACTGTCCCCGACCAGTGCGACCTGCAAGCGGGAACTGCAAGTGACTGCAATAGCAACGGCACCCTCGACGAGTGCGATCTCGCTGCGGGAACCAGCAGCGACTTCAACATCAACGGTATACCGGACGAATGTGATCCGGACTGCAACGAGAACGACTTCCCTGATTTTATAGATATCATGTTCGGCTTGAGTGAAGACACCAACGCCAATGGGGTTCCCGACGAATGCGAGGACTGCAACAGCAACGGCGTACCAGATGATTGGGACATAGGCGCGGGCACCAGTGCGGACTGCAACTCCAATGGTTCGCCCGACAGTTG
>JAAEQG010001269.1 GCA_024231775.1 bacterium | reverse complement strand
GCGGCTGAACTATTGCGACGTCAACTGCGGCTACAGGTGGGCCGATGAGCGCTTTGACGACGGCTACGCCGACACCGCACTGGCGGGCAGCTACCCGGACGGGGCCAGTTGGTGCGGGGCGCTGGATATGGCGGGCAACGTCTACGAATGGACGGCGGACTGGTTCGAGGCCCAGTACCCCGCCGGACGGCAAACGAACCCGACCGGGCCAGCCTCCGGCGACCTGCGCGTGCTGCGCGGCGACGCGGCGGACGGTTCCTCATCCACCTCTCGCGCCGCCGCCCGCCACGGGGACTCTCCAAGCCACCCCTACAAGTACTTTGGGATCCGGTGTGTCTCCTCCAACTCTCCCTGACGCACCGCCCACATCCTGATGAGAATTAGGGCTATCCTTGCGAAGGTTTAGAAATTGTCAGTGCCTACAGAACAGGGTATAATGCGTATCACACCAGTGAACAGGACTTTTGGAGAGTGACGATGGAGCGTTTTTTCAACACTGCCGGACCGTGCAAGCCCGACATTCACTACATG
>JAAEQG010001268.1 GCA_024231775.1 bacterium | reverse complement strand
GCGAGGGATTCGCGGGTGCTGTGCGGCGCCGGACGCCACGAGTCTACCGACTGCTGGAGTGCGTACGCATGTTCACAAAGGACTATCGGGAACGGCGCGTTATTATGTTGCTGGTGGTGTTGGTCTCCGCCGCTCCGGCGGTGGGGTGGGGCGAGCGTGGACACGTAGCCATCACCCAGGCTGCGGTCGAACTGCTCGACGCGGGTTTTCCGGAGTTCGTGAAGACGGACGCCGCCCGGGCGCGGTTGGCATACCTCTCGGTGGAGCCGGATCGGTGGCGCAATCTCGACCTTGCCCCCATGGGACACATCAACAAGCCGGAGCACTATTTCGGTATCGAAGCGCTGGAGCTGTACGGGCTGACGCCGGAGACGTTGCCGGGGCTTCGCCACGAGTACATCGCGGCGATGGTGCGGTACAAGGTCGCCCATCCGGAGAAGGACTATGGGTATAACCCGGCACGGGATCGCGATGGCAGTCGGGAGTGGCCGGGGATGGCTCCGTACCGAATCTGCGAGTTATACGTTCAACTCAAGAGTTCCTGGCGGACGTACAACACGTACTCCAAGTACGCCGACGTCGCCGGGGTGGAAACCCTGCAGAACTGCCGACAGAACATCGTCTATCTGATGGGGATGATGAGCCACTACGTCGCGGACACCGCTCAGCCTCTGCACACCACCAAGCACCACCACGGATGGGAGGGCGACAACCCGAAGGGTTACACCACCGAACGAGGCATTCACAGTTACATCGACACGGGGGTGCTCAACGCTGCGGGCATCGATCATCGGACCCTGCTGGTGCTCAAGCCGCCCAAGCGGATTCTCGACGACCGCAGATTGTTCGAGGCGGTGATGCGCCATGTCGTGGAAGCCCACAACCAGGTGGAGCCGCTCTACGAACTGGATAGGCGCGGAGTGCTTCGTCCGGAGTCGCCGGAGTTTGCGGAGGGGGCTGCGTTCATCAAGCGAAGGCTGTCCGCGGGGGCGGGGATGCTGGCGGCGCTGTGGGAGTCTGCCCACCGCGACGCGGGGATCGACGAGTTCCGCGAGCGGATTCTGCGGCGACAGCTTCGCGCGCCCGTCGAGGCCAAGGCGGAGCCCGCAGCGGTCGCGCCGAAGTAGCATGTCGTTGTCCATCGGGCAGGGCTGATCCTGTTCGGCTTTGAGATTGCTCGGCGGCGTTTCCACACGGAAACGAGGGCCGGCAGCATACGCAGATAGCCGGAATCCGCGGTATGTTCAGGATCCGGGATTCGTATCGAACACCATTGAGAATGGTCTCCTTTCTTCCCAGTCATCCGTTCGCCAGGGAGCGGCGATGTGGCCATGGGGTATTCACCTGCTGTGGTCTCTGGGCTTCTGATCCCCAGCGAAATAGCCGATAACCGGAAAGTGTTGGAGGTCTGGGCTGACAGGCGCAGACGGGCAATGGTCTCAGAAGCGCCGGGCGCCCCTGCTTTCGCGGAGCACCATTCGTGCGGACCTGGAAGACCGTTTCTTGAAGACCACCCTCAGGGAGCTAGATTGATGACGATGATGAGCAAGCTTAAGACTCTAGGTGTTCTCGGCGTCGTGTTGGCGAGCGTTCTGCCGGCTCATGCGGACAACTGGGTCACGGGCACCGAAGGTGGGGCTGACACCGCTG
>JAAEQG010001267.1 GCA_024231775.1 bacterium | reverse complement strand
GCCTGGAGCCCCGATGGCGACCACATCGCCACCTGCTCCGGGCCCACGGTCCGGATATGGAACGTGGACGGCCCGGACCACCAGCCCGATAGGGAACCTATCATTCTCGAACAACAGTGGCTATCCACCGCGCCGTGGAGCCCCGACGGGCAGTGGATCCTGACCGCTTCACAGGCCGACCCCTTTTCGCGCTCCATCGGACGGATCTGGAACATCGGGTCGTGGCCTACCGATGGCCGAGGCGGCCCTATCGTCCTCGACGGTCCAGCCGTGTGGGGCCCCGGCGGCGACCGCGTCGCTATGATGACAGGAGACCGTACCGTGCAGATACGGAGCATTGGCGCCTCCGGTATCCGGCCTGCTGAGCCCATCGTCCTCGAAGGTCACCAGGGAAGGGTCTTTTCGGCGAGATTCAGCCCAAGTGGTGATCGCGTTGTCACCGCCTCGGACGATCGTACGATCCGGGTGTGGAACGTCGGTTCACCAAACCGAGGGGAGCGACGTAGCGCCAACTCGGAAGATCGACCGATCGAAGAACCCATCGTCCTGGAAGGAGATCTCGCGGCGTGGGGTCCCAAAGGTGATCGTGTCGTCACCGCGTCACGTGATGGCAGGGTTGAAGTTTGGCCTATCAGCGACATGGGAGTCACCGACGTTCCGATCATCCTCGCAAGCGGGGGCGCCGACACCGCAGGCTGGCCAAGTACGCCGTCATTTGATGCGACGGGCGACCGCGTTCTCATCACTTTCTCCCGCAAAGCTGCCTGGGTATGGAACCTCGATGGCTCGGGCCAGCCCATGGTCTTCGAGAGCCAGAATAGGTGGTTAGATACGATCGTGTGGTTGGACCCATCTGGCGAACGCATCGTCAACGTCTCGGACGACGGCATCTTGAGGGTATGGAACGTCGGGGTGCGGCCTGCCCATGGTTCGGTTAATCCCATCATCCTCGGGGGATCTCAAGGTTCCGTTTTCAGCGTAGCTGCGTGGAGCCCTGATGGTGAACGCATCGTCACCGGCTCGGAAAACGGCATCTTGAGGGTATGGGACGTCCCGGTGCGGCCCGCCGCCGGTTCAGTTGAGCCCATCGTCATCGAGGGCCAGGGCGACCCTATCAGCGACATCTCCTGGAGCCCCCGCGGCGACCAGATCGTCAGCGCCTCATGGGATCCCACCGCGTGGGTATGGAACGTCGACGGTTCGGGCGAGCCTACCGTCCTCGAAGGCCATGACGGTTTTGTTAATACCGCGTCATGGAGTCCCAGCGGCGATCGCATCGTCACTGCCTCGGAAGACGGCACCGCACGGGTATGGAACGTCGACGGTTCGGTCGAGCCCATCATCCTCGAGGGCCATCACCTGGGAGTTACGGAAGCGTCATGGAGCCCCACCGGCGATCGTGTCGTCACCGCGTCACGGGACCGCACTGCGCGGGTATGGAAGGCCGACGGTTCGGGCGAGCCCATCGTCCTCGAGGGCCATGACGGCGGAGTCAAAGTCGCGTCATTCAGTCCCACCGGTGACCGTGTGCTCACCGTGTCCGGACAGGAGCACACAGTCCGAGTTTGGCGCCTCGACACGAACGAGCTCATCGGGCTCATCAGGGCCGCGACCAAAGTCTGCCTGGATCCGACGTTCCGTGAGACCTACCTCGACGAGGAGCCCGCGGAGGCATGGCAGCGCTACGCGGCGTGCGAGCGCTCGCACGGTCGCGTTCCGGCATCCAAGGAATGAAAGAAGGCACTCGCTCTTGCCCGGGCAAACAAGGGCAAACCTTGATACGCTTGCCAATCGAGACACCTGGATGGACAGTAGGTGATACGTCCCACGGCCGGCGCCGTTTGCCCTTGCCACCCGTACCTGTAAGTCGTTAATTTGCGACCT
>JAAEQG010001266.1 GCA_024231775.1 bacterium | reverse complement strand
GCTCCTCCGAGTCCAGCTTTGCTTTCATGACTTTCCTCCGAGATACCGCCTGGTGGCTTTCCGGCTGGGAATGAGCGTCTTCAAGAAGACCTCGTGCTCTGACTCGACGAACGGCACCAGATAGGCGTACTCGTCGACCTCGACGACCCAGATCCGCTGAGCCGGATACCGCGCCTGATTGGGATGATCGAGTAGATCGAGAACGTCTCCGCGCTCGATGTGGAAGACGATCTCCTCGAACGAAATCCCCCGCTCTCTCTTGATCTGCGCGTTCTTCTCCAGGCTCCACGTAAAGTGCTTCACGGAGCCAATCATAGCACGTTGTGTGCCTTTTGTGTTTTTTGGAGGAAATCCGGCCACCTCTCGCAGATCCCCCCTTAGAAGTACTCAGGAAGACCGAGACAGCAGGACCGTCCGGTCGCCTGAGCGCTCTGGCCAGACGCTCTCGCCCTTCCGAGGCGTGCTCGGGAGGGGCCCCTTAGAGACCGCCGACGACAGTCTGTGCCCCGGGCCGGAGGCCCGGGAGAAGGGAGAGCCATGTCCAACCGACATTGTGCCGAGAGAGTCCGTACCCATCGCTTCGCAACCATCGGGATGCTCCTCGCCCTGCTGCTGGCGGGGGTGATTGCCATTCCCACGTCAGCGTCAGCGGCCGAAGACGCGGCGTGTACCGCCGTCGAGCCATTGCCTCTGAACGCCACGCTCCGACGCCAGCACGAGATTCCTCCGGCCGAGCCGGAGATCTTCCGGCTTCCGATCCCGACCTCCGGCGTCCTGGCGCTGGACGTATCGGCCCCGATCGCAGCCGATCACCAACCGCGGCTCGCCTTCCTGGGGACAAGTTGCACCTGGCCCGCCCCAGGAGACGACGACGCGACGTACGTCCCGATCGCTGAGACGCCGCAGGGGCTGGTGCTCAAGATTGGGCAGGCGGACGAGCTCTTCGTAGCGGTCTTCCCGGAGGATCCCGCGGGGCCGCTCCACGACTATCGGTTGCGCGCGTCCTTGGCGGCGGAGGCGGTGGCGCCGGACGAGGGCATC
>JAAEQG010001265.1 GCA_024231775.1 bacterium | reverse complement strand
GGCCCGGTGATCCGCCGGATCGCCAGGGCCGGTGACGAGGCGATTCAGCATGACGGGTAGCTCGTCCAAGCATATGGCGATCGGCCGGTCTGCCTCGGCGAGGCTCAGCACGATCTTCCCAGCCTTGGCACGCTAATCCCCGGCGATGCCTTCTCGGAATCGGAGCTCGAGGAGCTCGGAGGTGCCGACACTCTCGACTTTGTCGCGGAAGCCGTCCCAGAACGAGGAGAATGCGTCCGCGATCTTCGACGCCAGGCTGCCGTAGGGCTGCGCGGCCAGCGACAGCGCCACGATGACATCTTCGGGAGTCTTGCAATCCTGCACATCGACGAAGAGCAGGTAGTCGTTACCCCGTTCCTCCATGCGCCGAAACGTCTCGCGGACCAGGCTCGTCTTTCCGATCCTCCGCGGTGCCACGAGCAAGATGTTGTTTTTCCCATCTAAGAGTTCGGTGAGCCGATTGACCTCGGCGATGCGGTCGAAGAACTCGTCTCCGGTGACCCAGGGCCGAACTTGTTGGGGAGCTTGTCAGGCACGCAGCCTCCTGCCAAGAAGATTATTGCCAAGAAGTTTCTTGGCAAGCAACTGCTAGCGTAACCGTGTCTTGAAGGCGTGTCAAGCGCGCAGACGGGGATCGATGCGATCGACCCGCGGTACGTCGGCCCGTTGGAGCTAACCGCCAGGGTGTCCGCAAACGAGGCGGGCGAGGTCTTTCTCGAGTACGTCCAGGAGGGGCGATCCTTGCGGCGGCGGCCAGTAAGCGGCGACGTAGACGGAGGTAGGTCTTGTTGCCGGCGTCGGCCGGGATTGCGATGTCGCGCACCCAGACGAGCTGCCCCTCGTCGGGGATCCAGCTCCACCCACGCCACCGCCGCCCACGCGTCAGATCACGGAGTTGGAGTCGGGGACCGTGGAATGGGGTGAGACCCCGGTTGTCGAGATTCCGGGGAGGTGGCAAGCCGAGGAGGCGCAGAAGCCGCAGGCTCGGGAGGAGCCGCGGGCACGCGGCCAGCCTCCCTGAGGTTTCGGAGTTGGAAGTGCTCCGCGTCGGTCCCGGCCAAGGTCGCCGGGGAGCTGAATGGCCCCCTCTTGAGAGGTGCCCCCTCTTGAGAGGTGCCCCTCTTGAGAGGTGCCTTGAAAGGTGTCTTGAAAGGTGCCTTGAAAGGTGCTGCCTTGAAAGGTGCCACCCTCTTCGTAAATCCTTTGTTTTCAGGGGGTTATGGGCCATCGGCCAGGATCTCGGCTCGTTCAGGACGCCTGGACCCGGCCTCGGGAGCTCGCTACGCGCCAGGACGT
>JAAEQG010001264.1 GCA_024231775.1 bacterium | reverse complement strand
ATCTCTTTAGTACGAGAGGATTAGGAGGTACGTGCCTCTGGTGTACCAGTTGTCCCGCTCGGGGCATCGCTGGGTAGCTATGCACGGAACGGATAACCGCTGAATGCATCTAAGCGGGAAGCCCCCCTCGAGATAAGGTTTCGATGTCGCTTCGGCGACTGAAGGCCCCTGCAAGACTAGCAGGTCGATAGGCGGGAGGTGTAAGCACGGAGACGTGTTCAGCTGACCCGTACTAATGGCCGAACGCTTGACCACATTAATGAGTGGCTGACCAGCCGCTCAAGGATCCACCCGCATTACTCGTCGCGTCCGCTTATTCGATTGCCAAAGAAGATAGCGTAGATCAGAAACCGCCGGCCAGCCGGCGGTTTTTTTATTGGTGCGGCTGACCCCAGGATGATCGCCCGTTGGTCGGGGCGCTATCGCCAGTCGTCATCCGCTGTTCGCAGCCGGGGTGGGGTTGAAGTGAATCGCCGTTCCCCCGCCCGGAGCAAGGCGTAACCGCAGCTTCGTAGTGGCGCTGACCGATTTCCGTTCGATCTTCATCGAATACGGATTGGTCTTCCAGTCGGCATCCTGACCATCGCCGTAGATGACCGCCGTGTAGGTGCGGTTGGGGTCGAGGAAGCTCAGGTCCGCTGTCAGCACCCGCCCATGCTCATCGGTTATGCTGCCCAAGAACCAGTCCTCACTGTTTCGATCCTTGCGGGCGATGGTCACGTAGTCACCGATGCGGGCGTGCAGAACTTCCGTCTCCTCCCAATCGGTGGGCACCGCCTTGATGAACTCAAACGGCTTCGGTCTGGCCGCGTAATTCTGGGGGAGGTCCGCCGCCATGTGCAGCGGGCTGTAGAGCACCACGTAGAGCGCCAACTGCTTCGCCAGGGTGGTGCTGACCCGGTTGTGGGGTCGGGCCTTCTCGAACAAGACGTCGAAGATCCCCGGGGTGAAGTCCATCGGCCCGGCAAGCATCCGAGTAAACGGCAGGATGGTGGTGTGGTCCGGCTGGTTACGATTCGAGCCGCCCCAGGCGTTGAATTCCTGCCCACACGCACCCTCGCGGGTCATCATGTTCGGGTAGGTGCGGCGGATTCCGGTGTCCTTGATCGGTTCATGCACGTCGAGCATGACCTGATGCTTCGCCGCGGTCTCTACCGCTTTGCGGTAGTGCCGCACCATGTATTGCCCATGATGCCATTCTTTGTGTCTTCGGCCGGCGCCGTCCGTCCGCTGGATCTCCCGCCCATGGGCTACGTACCCCGTCTTGACCGCGCGGATGCCCAGGCGCCGACAGAGCGCCATGGCGTCGTCCATCTGCCGCTCGTAGTTCTCGACCGCCCCGGACGTTTCATGGTGGCCTATCAAACGTACGCCGCGCTCCCGGGCGTAGTCCGCCAGGCTGGCGAGGTCATAATCCGGATAGGGGGTGGTGAAGCTGAACAGTTCGCCATTCGCCCCCCAGTCACCATCCCAGCCGACGTTCCACCCCTCGACCAGCACGCCGTCAAACCCGTGCTCGGCGGCGAAATCGAGGTAGCGCCTGGTGTTCGCCGTCGTCGCCCCGTGCTTCACGCCGGATCCCCACGAAGAGACGTCCAGGTGCATCTCCCACCAGATTCCGACGTACTTGCCTGGCTTGATCCAGGACACGTCCTCAAGCCGATTCGGCTCGTTAAGGTTCAAAATCAAGTAGTTGTCGATCAGCCCGCCGGGTGTGTCCACGATCTGAACGGTCCGCCACGGGGAGGTCATCGGAGTGGAACCGCGCACCCTGATCCCGTCGGACCACGGCACCAGATCGGCTTCAAAGGTGTTTCCCTCCTTGCGCCACAGAGCCATGCTCGCGAAATCAGTTAGCGCCGCCTCGTGAACGCTCAGGTACAAGCCGTCTGAAGTCTCGAAGGTTATCGGGGTGTGAACCTTGGTGGCCCGACTGAGCGGAGAATCCGTGTAGTGATACTCGTAACGATTGTGCTCATAGGCTGGGATCCACCAGGCCCGGTGATCGGCGGTGAAGGCGAACTCGGTAAGCTCGTCTGTGATTTCGATATCCCCGAGTCCCGGGCTGGGCGGGATGTGGTAACGCAAGCCGAGCCCGTCATCAAACACCCGAAAGGTGATCCCCATCCGGGGCGAGTCGCCCGTACTGTCCGCCAACTCGATAGCCAACTCGTTGTAGTGGTTGCGGATGTGCTTCTCTTCGCCCCAGACCTGCGTCCAGGTTTCGTCCACGCCGCCCCGCGTGGTCGAGGCCACCCTCAGGTCCCGGTCCAACGACCGTTCCCCAGAAAGCCTGAAACCGAGCCTCGACGGCCCGATCACCGGGAAGCCGAAGCGGTCCACCCGATACGTCGGGGCTCCATTCTTCTGCAGTTCGAAAGTGACCCTAAGCACCTTGCCCGGCGACTCGACTTCAATCGGTTGTGCCCTGACGGCACTCGCCGAGAAGGACGCGAGCGTGAAGACCGCACTCCAGGCGAGCCACGTCATCTGTCTAGCAGCGTCACGACGTTCATTGTCAGCCGGATACATGGTTACATGCACTCCTTTGCGCCTCGGCGCGTCACATCGGAAAGGTGGCGTTCACCCTCAGCCGCCGAGCGCCGGGTTTTGCCGTCTGCCGGCGTTGCCGGGACCATCCACGATTCAGGACGCCAACCTCCATTCTACAGCGCTACACCGTCCGGTCCCAGGGCGGCGGGGGTGTGGAAGTTGCGTGTGGGGTTGGGCCGTGCTAGATTTCTCCTTGGCATGTGTGTGGATGGCGCGGAGTGCCGAGGATGTCTCTGGCTGAGACAGTTCAGTTTTTGAGATCGTACCTGGATGACCCGTCGACGGTTGGGGCGGTGGCGCCGAGTTCACGTCGATTGGCGAAGGCTCTGGTGCAGCCGTTTGCAGCCCGCACCGGCGCGTCCCGCGTGTTGGAGTTGGGGGCTGGTACGGGCCGAGTCACGCGGTGTATCGCAAGCTTGATGGGTCCGGACGATCACCTGGACGTATGCGAGATCAAAGAGGATCTGGCGGATGCGCTGGAGACGAATGTCCTGTCGGAAGCGGGCTGTCGGCGGGCACGTGTCGATGGTCGGATTCGACTGCTGCGTTGCCCAGCCCAGGACATTCACGACTCGCAGGGCTACGATTACATCATCTCCGGGCTGCCGTTTACGGCGTTCGATCCTGTGCTCTTGGATGCGGTGATGTCGTCGGTACGGCGCAACCTCCGCCCCGGCGGTGTGTTCAGTTACTTCGAGTACGTGGGGCTGCGCAAGCTCAACCGTACTCTATCGTTGGGGTCGGGCAGGCAGCGCATCCGCAGCGTGTCCGGCGTGCTCGACGGGCACATCAGCCGTCACCAGTTCCGGCGCGAAACAGTGCTGTTCAATCTGCCGCCGGCCTATGCCCGCCACTGGCGTTTTGCGTAAGTCGCTTGCCTAAAAGCGGAGGGGCGCCAGTCTGGAAGCGATGGGCCACCCACTCCCGGGTGCCATACTCATCCCGGAGGGTGAGCATGCCGCCAGCCCCCACACGGTCGCAGTTTCACGAAGGGCTGGCTAACGCTGGAGGTCGTCGTAAGAAGCCGGTCCGCGGCGGGGGCGCGGGTCACGACCGTCTTTAGTTCCCTCGGCGGTCAGCTCGTCATGTTTCCCGGGGCCGGGCGCCTCGGCGGGTTGTTGCTCGAGGGCCGCCGCATACTGCTCGGCGATGAACGCCGGGACCCACTCCACGTCGTCGGTGATGGTGAAGAGGTCGAGGTCCTCCGGCGAGATCCACTGGTTGTTCTCCAACTGGTAGGTTCTCATCCACTCGACCAGTGGTTCCCAGAATGCGGAGCCCACCAACACTACCGGGAACTTGCCGCTCTTACCCGTCTGGATCAGGGTCATGGCTTCGAAGAACTCGTCCATGGTCCCGAACCCGCCGGGGAAGCAGACGTAACCGACGGCGTACTTGAGGAACATCACCTTGCGGCAGAAGAAGTAGCGAAACTCGAGCGACACGTTCTGGTAGGTGTTGGCTCGCTGTTCTTCGGGGAGGGCGATATTCAGCCCGATGCTGGTTCCGCCGGCTTCGTAGGCGCCTTTACCCGCCGCTTCCATGATGCCCGGGCCTCCCCCGGTTATCACCGCGAAGTCATGCCGGGACAGGGCAGCTCCAAGTTGCTCTGCCTTGATGTAGTAGGGGTCATCCGGGGTCGCCCGGGCCGAACCGAAAACGGATACAGCCGAGCCCACGCGACTCATCACATCGAACCCATCGACAAACTCCGCCATGATGCGGAAGACGCGCCAGGTCTCCTCGGCGGGCGTTCGGCGGGGGATCACTCGGGGATTGCTTCGCTCACTCATGAGTCACGCTGCCTTCCTCAGAAGCCGGCGTCCACCATGGCCAACCGGCATGTCGGGTACGTTGCGGCGGGGTGCATCCCATTCAGGGTGGCATGGGCAAACTTGTTTGCCCGTGTTGGACGACTCCACGGGCAAGCTGCTGCTTGCCCAAGCCACCCTCGCCAGTTTCTGCCACCTTGTTCGGTATGCACCCGTTGCGGCGGCATTATAGCACACCAAGGTTGACAGTGTGGGTAAGGAGTTCTAGCATTCCGGGCTCGGTACCGCCGACGGCGGAGTGATCCGCGCCCGGGTGGCGGAATTGGCAGACGCGCATGGTTGAGGGCCATGTGTCCGCAAGGACGTGCTGGTTCGACTCCAGTCCCGGGCATCGATCCGACTCAGGCTCCCAACGCGGTAGTTCGGTTCGCAGGGTGGCCGCGATGTGGGCAGCAAACGCCTCTACTGAACAACTTGGCAACGGGGCTTTTCCGTTGGACTGCGATTCCGACTCGGTCCCAGGATCAGACCCAGTGCCGTCTCACACGTGTTCCCGCGGGTTATCCGAGCCGCGCCCGTCAGGAAGCGGTCCCCCTGTGAGAGCGATCTTCTCCGGCGTTTCCGCTCCCTCACGGTCGCGGCTCGGTTTCGTAGGCGCCCCTGGTTTCCGTAGTTTCAGCGGTGTCGGAGCGGCAGACCGGCGCCGGAGGTGCAGTAGGTCCGCGGCGTCCTGGGTCGTGGTTTTCTTGCCGCTGGTGCTCGGGGGCTGCCAGGGGATGGGACTTCGTCCGGCGGGCGGATCCATCACTCAATCAGATCGCTTGATGGCCCACTACGCCGACCTGTCCGGGGGCCGGTTTGCGGTGATCGCTGATTTCGAGCAGGAGCAGCATCTGGAGCTGTTCCGGTCGGCGTCCCCTGGCGGTGAACCTCTCCACCAAGTCAGCCAGACCGCCGGGGTGAATGCCACCGGAGGCCGCTGCTTGCGGGCCGAGTTTGCCCGACCGGAGGACGAGTTGATCGCCGACGGCCAGGCGGCGCGCAACTGGTCGCTACCGCGTGATTGGCGCGAGTACGACCTGCT
>JAAEQG010001263.1 GCA_024231775.1 bacterium | reverse complement strand
TCGCTCCAGGTCCCGAGGTAGGTCCCGTCGAGCTCGAAGCGGACGATCGCGTCGTTCCGCGGATCGGTCACCAGAATCTCCGAGTCGGTGACCGCCAGTCGAGCCGGACTGTCCAAGGGACCGGTAAGCGACAGCTCATGGGTGAGCGGACCAACCTGGGCGAAGGAAACCCAACTCAGCACTACAATCGCAGATGCAGCAGTCATCAGCCAAACCTCCCAATGCGCGAGTCAGCTTGTGAGGACCCGTGGCACCGGACTAACCGCAAGCGGTGTGCCACGCGGTCGCTCAGCTTCGCCCACCAGCTCTCAGGATCCGGTTTTGGTGCCTACTCGGCATTACCCGCCCGCTTCGGCACAACGCGGATCCCACATGTGGCAACCCTCCGTGACGTCTCGGCTTCCCGGACGGGGGAATGGGCGTCCGGCGCTTCTCAATCTTGGGAAGGAGGCGGCTGGCTCCGATACTGCGAGTGTATCGGATCGCTGCGTGGCCAACTGCTTGAGAGTCGCCCAAGATGATGCTGGGGGACTGCCTGAGGCGTTAGCGGCGCGAGGCTCGGATGAGCTTCGTGTGGCCGCCTTCCCAAGAACGAGAACGATCGCTAGAGTGGGTGCTGGAAGGTGTCCGCAGGGCTGGCCACCGGCGAGTGGTACTGGGTTGGTGTAGCGTTCGGGCGACGGCGTGTGGGAGCAGGCTGCCCGCAGACCCACAGGTGCTGAGTCACGCGTCCTGCTCAGATGGAGGCTACGCAGACCGGGGGGCCTCATAGGCGGCGATACCGGGTGGTGGTACGCGCTGTGCAGAGCCTCATCTGGCCCCGGTGCGCACAGACACTTGCCCGTGGAGGCGGGATGGCGAAGGACGAGACCATATCAACAGGTCCGGTTCGTATGCCGAACCCAGGCGCTGAGCGTGCGTTTGGGGAGCCCAGGGCGGGCGAGGCGGCACCGCGTTGTCCTGGGGCAGTGTTCGCAGGGGCACCGCGGCATGGTCCGCAGCGCGCCAGAGGCGGGATGCTGCGGCGGTTCGTCCGACGGAAGCCGTCGCAAATGTTGATCCCGCTCGCCGTTCTGTGCACGTTCACGGTTTTCTTTGTCGGTTGGGAGATAGTCCAGCGGCACGTGCGTCCGGAGCTGTCGATCGGATGGCAGCACGCCATGCTGACGGTGCGTGCTGCGGTAGTCACAGCCGCCGCGAGTATCACGGTGTTTGCATTGATGCGACGCCAGCAGCGGCGCCTGTCCGCGACGGCGGCGGACCTCCACCGCATTCTGGAGGCGCGTCAGCAGGACCCTTCCGCCCCGGTACGCTTCGAGAATCCGCATCTCATACACTGCCGCACGGTCGTCGACTGCGACCAGGCCGATTGTCCAATGTATGACGCTCCGGGCGAGAGGTGCTGGCAGACGATGGCTTTGAAGCGATCGGAAGGTGCTGACACCTGCGCAGCGGTCGTGATCGAAGGGTGTCATGACTGTGTGGTCTACCGGACATCGTGTCCGGACAAGCTCATCGAGGTCGGCGAGAGTTTCAACAACCTGATGTTCCTGTTGGAGAGGGAGGCCAGACAAGTAAGCCTGATGCAGGCCCAGATGGTCGAGAAGGAGAAGATGGTGGCCGTTGGGGAGATCGCTGCGGGCATCGCCCATGAGGTGGGTAACCCGCTCTCGAGTATCTCCTCAATCGTGCAGATGCTCAGGCGGAATGGTGCGGTGGGTCCGGCCGCCGATCAGCTTGGCCTCATCGACACTCATATTCAGCGGATTCTGACCATCGTGCAGCAACTGGTGAGCTTCTCGAAGCCAAGCGCAGAACAGTGGGAGTCGGTGGACGTGTGCCAGGTTCTGGACGAGGCAGTGCGTCTGATCAAGTTTGACCGACGTGCGCGGGACGTCGAGACCATTCTGGATGGCCCCACGTCCTTGCCCACCACCTACGGTCTGAAAGGGCAGCTCCAGCAGGTGTTCATCAACCTTGCGTTGAACGCGCTGGACGCCATGCCGGAGGGCGGTAGGCTGACGATTCGTCCGCGCGAGTTGCATGGTAACATCATCGTTTCGGTGGAAGACACGGGCAGCGGGATCGCTCCGGAGACTGGGCGTCGCGTCTTCGAGCTGTTCTTCACTACCAAAGAGCCCGGACGTGGGACCGGGCTGGGGCTGGCAGTGAGTTACGGAATCGTGCAGAAGCACGGCGGCACGGTTAGCTTCCGCTCGACCATGGGAGAGGGTACGGTCTTCACGGTAGAGCTACCCATCCTCTACAATCCACCGGATGCGTAAGATGAATCCAACGACGGTACTACTGGCGGACGACGAGGATACACTTCGGACGAATCTCGCCCAGGTTCTGGACGAGGAAGGCTTCGACGTTATTGCATGTCCAGACGGCACGGAGGCCCTTCGAGCCCTCAGAGCCAACAGCATCGACGCGGTTATCACCGACCTGCGCATGCCGGGCGTATGCGGAATGGACCTGATCGGTCATGCCCAGAAGCTCGCTCCCGACGCCATCATCATCGTGATCACCGCTTTTGGGGAGGTGCAGACCGCGGTGGAGGCGATGAAGAAGGGGGCGCGGGACTACATCTGCAAGCCGCTCTACTTCGAAGAGTTGATCTACAAGCTGAAGCAGCTCATTGCTCAAGTGGACGTCACCAAGGAGAACCGGCTGCTGCGCGAGCAGCTCAGGCAGGTGTACGACTGTTCGGGCATTGTTGGCCAATCCGCGTCTACGAAGGCGATCGTCGATACGATTCAGAGGGTCGCGCATACGATGAGCAGCGTGCTCATCTGTGGGCAGAGTGGGACGGGCAAGGAGGTGCTGGCCCGGGCGCTGCACTACGGTGGTGTCACCGCGGACAAACCGTTCATCGCCGTCAACTGCGGTGGACTAACCGAGACGCTGGTCGAGAGCGAGCTGTTCGGTTATCGCCGGGGGGCGTTCACCGGGGCAGATTCGGACCGGATCGGTTTCTTCGAGGCTGCCCAGGGGGGAACGCTCTTTCTGGATGAGATAGCCGATTTGCCGCTGAAGGGTCAGGCGGTGCTACTCAGGGCCATCGAGGAGAAGGCCGTGACGCGCGTCGGGGACAACAGGCCGCGGCCGGTCAACATTCGAATCGTCGCCGCCACAAACCAGGACATCGAGGCGGCGGTGAAAACCGGGAGGTTTCGCGAGGATCTCTACTACCGCCTGAACGTGATCCGCATCACGGTGCCTCCGCTCCGCGAGCGGGTCGAGGACATCCCTCCGCTGATCGAACATTTTGTGAGCAAGTATAACGCGGAGCTCAAGCGGGCCTGCCCTGGATTCAGCGCCGAGGCGATTAACGCCATGTGTCAGTGCGAATGGCAGGGGAACGTCCGTGAACTCGAGAACGTCGTCGAACGAACGCTGATCTTCTCGGGAGACAGACAGGTGGAAACGCATGACCTTCCCCTCGCACAAACGGACTCCTCAACGTCGCAGGAGTACGTGCTGAACCTGCGACGGGCGGGGCGCGAATTCGAGCGGAAGCACATCCTCAAGGCACTCTCCGCATTCGGGGGTGACAAGGCTGCAGCAGCCGAAGCCCTGGGAATCGGGTTGTCCAGCCTGTACCGCAAGCTGGAGGACTTCCGATCCACCGAGGAGCCCGCAAACCCTCTCTCGCCATAGCCTGACCGAGGGGGGGCATGGACCTCAGCCTGAGGTGAAGCCACGTCGGCTCTCTGTGTCAATGAAAGCGGTTCCCGGTTGGCAGGACACCCTGAAACGCTCAGCGTACCTTCTCAAGAACTGGAAGGTGCCCGTTCGCGTTCCAGCTAGTGAGAATCCTGGCCCGAGTAGTAGGGTCTGCGTCTTGCTCAAACCTCAACGCTGAGCTCCGTAACCTATGGCGCCCCAGTATGTTGCGCATCCACAGACCATCACGGCCGTCCAATCTGCCGCGTATTCCTCCGCTTGGCACGGAAGCTGTCAATATTCTTCCATCGTGCTACTCCAGCACACATCGTGGTGTCGGCCTGCTGCGGGGCAGAGCCGGCTGGCTGAGGTCGCAACGGATGCGAACTCAAGCGACGGGCTGGAGGAGTTTCCGTGGCCCCCGCGTAGGTATTGAGAAGTCGAACAGGAGGTAGTCATGAGGATTGCGAAGTATTGTGCGGTCGTGGCCATGCTTATGGCGGTTCCGGCCTTCGGGCAGATTATAAAGGATGATCCGTCCACCTATCCATCGGAGACCATCGTCAACTCGCCTCATAATATGAACAACTTCACGGGGGTGGACATTGACCAAAACCGGGTCTGTCTGCCCTGCCACACCCCGCACAACGCGCTGAAGGCCGGCGAGGACAACGTGTTGTGGAACCACGCCGAGACCGGCGAGACCTTCTCCATGTACAGTAGCGCCGCGGGCCAGCCCGAGGGCGTCAGCAAGCTGTGTCTGAGTTGTCACGACGGCGTGACTGCCATCGACAGCTACGGCACCACCACGGGCACAACCTTGATTACCTCGACGGCGAACCTGGGCACCGATCTATCGGACGATCACCCGATCGGGATCGAGTACCCGACCAGCGACTCGGCGAACTACAACGACCCCAGCAGCTTCACCGGGGGCATCGCCGGCAGCCTCGGTGTTCATCTGGTGGAGGTTGGCGGTATCCAGAGGGTGGAGTGCACCTCTTGCCATCAGGTGCATAACAACGGGCTGGGCAACTTCCTGAATGTTCCGGTGATCGAGAGCTATCTCTGCCTGCAGTGTCACATTAAGTAGGCTGAGTGACGCAGTCGGTAGAGCGTACGCACCGGCGGACGTTTGCTCGTGGAGCAACATCGGTGGTGCGCAACGGATAATGCAAAGCCACGTGAGGCGCACACCCCTGGTACCTACCGGGGGTGTGCGTTCGGTGGTGCGCCGGTTGCTGCCGGAACACGGACGGCTGCAAGTCTTCAAGCTGAAGCACGATCGTAGTCGTCTCCGCACCACATCCCCGTGGGACTGCCGGAGGGCGGGCATCGAGTCCGGATGTCCGCAAAGCTCCAGCATGCGCACGTGCAACGACGACCGCGCCGGGGGAGTGGACAAGTGAAACGACGCATCGTCATCTGCCTGGGCCTGCTACTGGGTCTGTGTCTGCTGGGCGACGCAATCGCCATGCTGTTCCTGACGCAGAGCATGACCCGGTTCGAAGCTCTGGTGGACTCCCACCGGATTCAGACAATGCGCGCGGACCTCACGGTGGCAGGGCTGCGCATGGAGACCGACCTGCTGGCGGCACTGGCTGGGCAAGCTCGCTCGAGGTCCCAGCACGATGAGACCACCGCCCACTTCCTCCAATCGCTGTCGGCGTGTAACGATTGCCATCATACACCTGCGGTTCAGTCCCACCTTGACCGCGTGCAGGCTGCGTACCGGGCCTATCGCGATTCCATGACCGGCCAAGGCGAGGGCGGGACCGCCCTGTCGGCCGATCGGCCGACTGCAGAATCGAGGGCGCTGTCCGAGCAACTCGTTGCTGAGACCACGGAACTGGCCGACTTGGCTGCCCTCCACCTCGAGTCGCGTAGCGCGCAGGTGGTCGGGGCGGCCCAGCGCGCCTGGTTCATTCTAGGTGTAACACTGGTGGCTGCGTTGGTGGTTGGCGGGTTAGTGGCCTCGCACCTGAAGCGAAGACTTACCCGCCCGATGGAGGCGCTGCTAGATGGAACGGACCGCATGCGCGCGGGCGATGCGACCTATCACATCCCACCGGTAGGCGATCAGGAGTTCTGTGAACTGGCTTTGGCCTTCAATCATGCGCACGAGACTCTTCGGGCCGCACAGGAGGGCAGGGTCCAAGCGGAGAAGATGGCGGCGGTGGGTACTCTGGCGGCGGGCGTAGCCCACGAGGTGAACAACCCACTGGCCAGCATCTCCATGGTGGCCCAGCGGATGCGACAGCAGTGCCAGGCGCCCGAACAAGAAGAACAGATCGACCTGATCCTAAAGCACATTGAGCGCATCAGCAGGATCATCCGGGAGTTGCTGACGTCCGCACGCCCCGCAGCATTCGGCGAGCATCACCGCGTCGACGTGGCCGACCTGCTGGAGCGCACCCTGGCTTCACTGCAGCATGACGAAGGGGGTGAGGAGCTCAGGATCACCTGCGACTGCGCCCCCGAGCTGCCGGTGATTCTAGGCAACGACGAACGGCTGATGCTGGTGTTCAGCAACCTCATTCACAACGCACTCGATGCCCTGAGTGCTGAATCCGGGAGGGATCGATTCCTCGCGATTACAGCGCAAGCGCAGGGAGATGTCGTTCGTATTCAGTTCCGCGACAACGGGGTCGGTATGTCCTCGGCACAGATCCGCAACGCCCTCGATCCGTTTTTCACCACCAAGGAACCCGGCGGACGGGCAGGCATGGGCCTGTGGATTTGCTACCAAGTCATCCAGAAACACAATGGCTCCATCAGCGTGGACAGCCGCCCTGGCGAGGGCTCGACCGTCACCGTTGATCTTCCAAAGTTCGTCGTCCACCAGGAACTGGCCAGGGGGGCCTGAGCGTCGGGAAGACGGCGTGCGTTCGAGACCGGCGAATCCTGTACCGTAAACGAGTCGCGGAACCCGGGGCGCGCTGCCTGGAGCGGTTTCAGTCATTCTGCAGCGTGTATCCGGCGTGACGAGAGTGTGATCTGATGCCTCATCGCTTCGGGGAATGACGAGACCTTCCTTCACCCCCTGCGGGGGCTCTGCACGGAAACGCTCGATTTCCCAGGGCTCGCTTCGCTCACCCTGGGCTTTATTCCTGCGCCCCCTCCGGGGGCTGGGGAACCGCTTCGAGCAGTCGTTGCCCTCAACCTCACCGACGCCACTCCGGGGGCTGGGGAACCGCTTCGAGCAGTCGTTGCCCTCAACCTCGCCGACGCCACTTCGCGGGCTGGGAAACCGCTTCGAGCAGTCGTTGCCCCCAACCTCACCGCTGCCGCCGAAGAGCGGTTTGACCACGGACTGTTGGGGCGTCTTCGCTGGAGAGGAGTGGGACCCTACGGTTTCCGGCGCGCGGCCCGCTTTCGCCGGGGGTGCTGGGCTTTGGTGACCACGTCCTGGATGGAGGTGCGTTCCAGGAAGCGGCGCTTGTCTGCGACGATCTTGGCCCACTCGGCGTGGGCCAGGCACGGTTCTTCCCTGCCGCACGCCTGCTCGTGGAAGGGACACTGCTCGCGGTCGAACTGCTCGAACGGAGTGAGCACATCCAGAAGCCGCGTCTTGCCGGGCGGATGACTGAGCTGGAAGCCGCCGGTCCGTCCCGGAGAGGAACGCAACAGCCCGGTACGCGTGAGATCTCCCAGTATCTTGGACAGGTACTTGCGGGGGATCCCGGTCTGCTCCGCGATCTGTCGGCCGGGGATAGGCCAATCCTCAGCGTGCTCGACCAGGTAGATCAGGGCGCGCAGCGCGTACTTGCTGGTTAGCGTCAACATTGTTTCACCCCGTTGTTCCCCTCCGGCCCCACGTGATCCGGGACCTCCTCTGCAGCGCGCGTGGTGCTCACACTCCGATGGAGGACCCCGCTCGGCCCCCCGTCCACGCACGCGCCGCACGCCTACCTACCGAAGCGGCGGTCCGGTCTCGGCGGCGCGGACCTGTACATGGCAACTGCGACACTTGGCTTTGAGGAGTATCTCCGGCAAACCCTCATGCTCGATGACCGGCGCACGGAAGATGCCAGTTTCGTGGCACAGCAGACAATCGTCCTTAAACCACGCCGCTTTGTGCGATTCCGAGTTCGGCATCATCGGAGGAAACGCCTTGGCCCAGAACGGTGACGCCTCCTCCGGCGGTATCGGAGTCTTCTGCTTCGGGTCAGCCCCGGGAATAAACACGTGACAACTGCGGCACTTAGCCGTCAGCAGGATTGCGGGCATGTCTTGATGTATGACGATGGGGGCTACGCCTACGCCGGTCTCGTGGCAGCGCAGGCAGTCCAACTCGAACCATGCGTGCTGATGCCATTCCGTATCCGGAATCGTGGGTGGAAACGCGTGCTCCGCAAAGTCCACGACCGATTTCACATCGTCGGCGCGGACCTGCTCCGTCACCGACGTCTTTGCGGGACTTATGGCGTCCGGTTTGGCGCTCCTCGCGGGCGCGGTGGTCGACTGGGGAGCGGGGGATGTCGTTTCCTTCGCCGTCTGGGAGGGCGACTGGGTCGTCCCCTCAAGGGCGGTGGACTTCGCCTGACAGGCCGCCCCGGAGGCGGACAGCAACGTTATTGCCCAGATGAGGCCTATCGATCGCATAGCGTTCTCACTTCTGAAGGTTCGCCCTTCACGCTTTGGCCAGTTTCACCGCACAGATCTTGTACTCAGGCTGCTTCGAGCCGGGATCATAGGCGTCGATGGTCACCCGGTTGATGAAGCTGGCCTCCTCTTCCCAGTGGAAGGGGGCGAATACCATGCCCGGTCGGGGAATGTCCGTCACCCGGGCCTTGATTACCGCCTCGCCTCGGCGCGAGGTGATCCGCACCAGGTCGCCGCTCCTGATTTCCAGGGCTCTTGCATCGACGGGGTTGACCTCCACGAAGGCCTGCGGGTAGGCGCGGCGCAGCTCCTCGGCCCGCATGGTCATGGTCCCGGTGTGCCAGTGCTCCAGGACCCTGCCGGTGGACAATACGTAGGGGTACTCCGTGTCTGCCGGTTCGGCGGGGGGCTTCGCCGGTCGTAGCCAGATGGTGGCCCGGCCTTGCGGGTCGGCGTAGAACTTGACGTCGCCATCGATGATCGAATGGTCGGCGTAGGGTCCCTTGTCCAGCAGGGGATCCTCACCCTTGACGAAACGCCGGGCGGTACCGGGATGATCCTCGGTCGGCGCCGGCCAGCGGATGCCACGCTCCTTCTTCAACCGCGCCCGGGTCATCCCCATGAAGTCATAAGCGGTGTCCTTGGAGGCCAACCGCATCTCGTCCCATACGTCGTCCACCGTCTTGAGCTTGCCGGAGATGTATCCCTTGGGCACGACGTGGTGCTTTTCCAGGCGGGCGGACAAGTCCAGCAGAACATCGAGGTCCGGACGCGCCTCGCCTGGAGCATCGCTGATCTGCGGTTGATACTGGTAGCGCCGTTCCGACATGCCGAAGACGCCGCTCTTCTCCGACCACATGGCGGCGGGCAGAACCACGTCGGCCAGTTCGGTGGTGCGGGTGGGGTAGGCGTCGATGACGGCGATGAATGGTTTGTCGGGGCGTTCCTTGCTCATGGCGTCACGGTACGGCGAGACATTGGGAAGCGAATGGCCGGGGTTGGTGGTCAGGATGAACATGGCCTTGATTTCGTCGCGGCCCAAGGCCCGGAACATCTCGATGGTGTTCAGCCCGGGCTTGGGCTTGATCGTGCCCGGTTTGGAACCCCAGAGCTTCTCGATCTGAGCGCGGTGTTCGGTGTTCTTTACCGAGCGGCCGTAGGGGAGGATGTGGCAGAGCGTTCCCGTATCGCGGACCCCGCCGCAGGCGTTGGGCTGTCCGGTGAGGGAGAAAGGCGTGGCCCCCGGCTTGCCGATCTGCCCGGTGAGCAGGTGCAGGTTGTGCATCAGGTTGTTGGCCCAGACCCCCGCGGTACGCTGATTGAGCCCCATGGTCCAGAAGGACGTGGTCGGACCGTAAGTGAACAGACGCGCGGCCTCGACGATCTTGTCCGCCTTGACGCCCGACGCCAGTTCGGCTCTCTCGGGTGAGAACTGCTCCAGGAAGGTCACGTACTCGTCAAAGGGAACCGCAACCGGTTTGCCGTCTTTGACTGCCTTGAACTGTACGTGCTCCTTGACAAACTCCGGGTCGTGGCGGCCTTCCTTAATGATCACGTGGGCCATGGCGTGGAGCACCGGCAGGTCGTAGCCCGGAATGGGGTCCAGGTGAACGTCCGCCACGGTGCGCACCGGGCT
>JAAEQG010001262.1 GCA_024231775.1 bacterium | reverse complement strand
CTGCCCGCCACCTGGAAGACCAATCAACTCGACCAAGCCACCCTCTGACACCAACCAACGCCTCCCCGTCCGCTCACGCTGGCCAATATGCCATGGTGTAGATGACCGAGCGCATACCTCCAGGCTGCGCCAAGTCTGGTCCGCGGATCGGTACCACAGGGGCGGGGGATGCCCCGCGTTGCAGGTGATCAGGTGGGCGGTCGGGGCGAAGTATGTGGCCAGTAGCGCGGTGGCGAACTTGCCGTCTGAGGCGAGGGCGGTGAATGCGCGGTTCAACACCCGGATGAAGCGGGTCTGGTCCACCGTATTGATGTGCGCGCGCATGAGCTTGCGGAGTTGCGTGGCCAGCTCGCTGACCGCCACGCCGTGTCCGGAGACGTCGGCGACCGCAAACCGGGCGATCTTCCCGCCGCCACAGGTTGATACATAGTGGATGTCCCCGCCGGAGCTCTGCCCGCCGACTGGTCGGCTGTAGACCCAGGCATCGATTCCCGGAACCGACACTGCGTCCT
>JAAEQG010001261.1 GCA_024231775.1 bacterium | reverse complement strand
CACCAGGAGATGCAAGGATACCTGCTGGTGAAGTAGGGAGATCGGTGGAGCAACATGACGGACTTCTTCTACGGGATCACCCAACGGCTTCAGCAACCCCTGAGGTTGCGAAGCCGCGTCTGCGTGTTGGTCGCGGCGCTGTTGCTGCCGTTGAGCTTCCTCGTACCGCTGTGGCACATGACCTTCGTGGCGCAGCAGTACCCGGAGGGATTGGACCTCTACGTCTACAGCCATGCGCTCGTCGGCGGAGACGACGGCAACGACCTGACCGAGATCAACATCCTCAACCACTACATCGGAATGAAGGAGCTGCTGCCGGAGGACTTCACCGAGCTGAAGTGGATCCCGCTGATCCTCGGCATGCTGACGCTGCTGACCCTGCGGGCGGCGGTCATCGGCACCCTGCGCTCGGTGCTCGACGTGGTGATGGCTTCGACCTACTTCGGTCTGTTCTCGCTGTGGAGCTTCTGGTACAAGCTCAGCGTCTACGGGCATCAGCTCGATCCCAAGGCGGCGGTCCGGGTCGATCCGTTCACGCCGCCGGTTTTCGGCTACAAGATGGTCGGCCAGTTTCACGTCTGGTCGTACCCGGCGACGGGGGCCT
>JAAEQG010001260.1 GCA_024231775.1 bacterium | reverse complement strand
CTTCATCCAATCGGCGACGGCGATCAACCTGCGTCAGGGCAACCAACCGCGATCTAACGGAGGCTACACCGCGATACCGGGCACCAGTGCCGGACGAGGCGAACTGTTCGAGGACGTTGCCCGCCAATACGAGACATCCACAGGGCACACTGCGGGCTGGGCCGAGATCAATCGTCACTACCGTAGGCAGGTGGTGGACTTCTGGCGGGCAGATCCCGTTCGCACCATGAACCTGGTGATCGCCAAGGTGCGGTTCTTTCTGACGGCGCGAAACTACGGGGACATCTACGTGCCTTCGGCAGAGGTCGCACGGGGACTGGCCTCGCGATTGGTCCTGGCTCCGCTGCCCACGGCGTGGTTGATCGGGCCTGCCCTGGTGGGCTTGGTCCTGCTGGCCCGACATCCGGTGCGCCACGGTCCCGAGCTGATGATGTTCGCCATCCCATTCCTGCTGGTGGCGGTTTTCTGGTACACGCCGCGCTATCGCCTTCCGGCGATCCCGGCGTTGGTGATGGCCGGTGCGTGGGCGTTGCAGCGGGCTGCCGCCTGGCGGACCCACTGGCGGACCACCATCTCTGTGTGTGGGGCGCTCTCCCTGGTGGCGGTGATGGGGGCGGTGAATCGCGTGTCCGAGTTCGACCCGGTCCGATCGGCAGAGCTAGAGGCTCAGTTGGGAGCCGCGGCGAAGGACCAGGGACGCCATGAGGATGCGGCGGGCCACTTCTCCGCAGCCCTGGAGATCCGTCCGGGATTCGCACAAGCCCGGTACGAG
>JAAEQG010001259.1 GCA_024231775.1 bacterium | reverse complement strand
CCTTCGCAAGGGTCCTTTACGAACCATAAATGAAAACAGGAGGGCAAGATGAATGAAAGATACGCAATTGGAGTGGACTATGGCACCGAGTCGGGGCGAGCGGTGCTCGTGCGCGTCCGAGATGGCCGCGAGATCGCCACCGCCGTGCACCCCTACGGCGACGGCGTGATCGACGAGAGGTTGCCCAGCACCGGCGCCGAACTGCCGCCCGACTTTGCGCTGCAAAACCCGGGGGACTATATCGAGGTGCTGCGGGTGACCATCCCCGCCGTGCTGGAAGAGGGCGGTGTAGCGCCGGAGGATGTCATCGGCATCGGCACCGACTTTACCGCCTGCACGATGCTGCCCATCGACGAAACAGGCACGCCGCTGTGTATGAAAGCAGAGTGGCGGGACAATCCCTACGCCTGGATCAAGATATGGAAGCATCACGCCGCCCAGCCCGAGGCCAATCAGTTGAACGAAATCGCCCGCGAGCGCGGCGAGGGTTGGCTCTCGCGCTATGGGGGCAAGATCTCTTCCGAGTGGCTCATCCCCAAGGTCTGGGAGACGCTCAACAAAGCGCCAGAGGTCTACGAGGCCGCCGACCGTTATCTGGAGGCGGCGGACTGGATCGTGCTGCAACTCACGGGCGAGGAGCGCCGCAACTCGTGCACGGCGGGCTACAAGGGCATCTGGAGCAAGCGCGAGGGTTACCCCGGCGAGGACTTTTTCGCGGCACTCGATCCCCGGCTGCGCACTGTGGTCGACGACAAGCTCTCGCGCGACGTCTACCCCCTGGGCCAGCGGGCGGGAACGCTCACCCCCGAGATGGCCGTTATCACCGGCCTGAAAGCGGGAACCGCCGTCGCGATGGGCAACGTGGACGCCCACGTCTCGGTCCCGGCGGCGACGGTGGTGGAGCCGGGCCGCATGGTCATCATTATGGGCACGTCCAACTGCCACATGGTGTTGGGTGACGCGGAGCTTGTCGTGCCCGGAATGTGCGGCTTTACCGAGGATGGCATCATCCCCGGCTTTTTCGGTTACGAGGCCGGACAATCCTGCGTGGGCGATCACTTTGCCTGGTTTGTGAACAATTGTGTGCCCGCCGAGTACCACGCGGAGGCGCAAGCGCGGGGGGTGAACGTACATCGTCTATTGGAGGAAAAAGCCGCCCAGCAGAAACCAGGCGCGCACGGCCTGCTCGCGCTGGACTGGTGGAACGGCAACCGCTCCGTCCTGGTGGGCGTTGACCTGACCGGGCTGTTGATCGGGGCAACGCTGGCGACGGGGCCGGAGGACGTCTACCGCGCCTTGATCGAGGCCACCGCTTATGGCACGCGGATGATCGTCGACACGT
>JAAEQG010001258.1 GCA_024231775.1 bacterium | reverse complement strand
GCACAAGTTTGTCGGGCCAGACCTGGTCACTCATGACCCAACTGCAGCAGATGTGTCCCCTTAGGGGATCGGGATCCGCATGGCCCAGGAGCTGTTCAGTGAGATTGGGGTCCCTGTGCGCATAGCGTGCGGCCTCAACGCGCGTGTTCCATAGCGAGCCGGAGGCGGGTGTCACGGGCTCGATCGTGTCATCGGCGAAGAGCCAGGCCAGGGCCAGGAAGTGTGGAGCGGCAGCATAGCTATCGGGCCGGTCGGAACGGGATTGGTAGCGAAGATAGTTCATGAGCCTGTGCGCGCCATAGCGATAGCGTCCGTCCCCGGTCTTGGCAGCCAGACGTTCCAGCATGAACACACGGTAATCGGCCGTGGCGTTGTACCCGCCGTTGGGACCGTAGGGATTGATGGCTCCGTCAGGCGTGATCTCCACCAGCAAACGCCCCCACAGGCGTTTCATGCCGGGGTCTGTGTAGAACCGATCGTCGCCCAGGTACTGATCGGCATGGCACATCAGGGCCACGAAGGGCCCTATCATATAGCCCGTGTCGTTCTGGGGCACGTCCTTGGTTCGCCAGAAGTCACCGAAGTTCAGGGCCCCGTAGCGCTGCCAGTGCCCGGCCTCGGGGATGTCCGGATACCACTTGGCCGCCAGGCCCTTGGCCAGGCCCTCGGGCATGGAGCGGTGACATGCGCCCCGCCATTCAATAGGCTCGGTGTCCCACACGTGCAGGTTGCGGCAGTAGTACAGCCACATGGCCCGGAACCAGGTATCATTAGGCTGTAGCAGACCGCCCTCCATGAGGTGTTTGCGATAGAGAGGAATGGCCGTGACCGGCCACTCGAAATCCCAGAACCACCTACGCTCGGCCACGATGTGTTCCAGGGACGCGTGGTAGTGCCCGAGCATGGCCCTGATGGCCTCGCCCCAGAAGGCATCCCTGGTCTGCACGTACTTGGCGAGCACGGGCAGGAACACGACCGGTCCACGTGTACCGCGCTCGGGCTGCTCTGCCAGGGCCCTCGGATTCGCCGCGTCAATGGCCCGCATGTACGTGTCACGCGTGACGCGATCCTGCGGGATCGGATAGAAGGCTGGATTGCTTACGTCCGTACTACCGAACCGGTAACGCTCCACATCAATGAAGTTCTGGTTGGGCGGCCCGATACGTTCCACACCGGCCCAGGCCGGGGCCTGAACCGGTTCTGTAGCGGGCGAGGTCGGTCCCGTGAGGGCCTGTACATCCAGTGCGGTCGCCGACACGATCAAGAATAGCCACATCCAACGTACCATGCGTATGACATTCATCGAGATCCCCATTTGAATCGTCGCGGCCGGTTTTACAGCGTCCAGCCCTGACGGTATTCTCGTCGGATGTACTGGTTGGCCGCCTCGTTGTTGGTGACGCGCATGTTGGGTCCGTCCCACATCAGGAGTCCCTCGGTACGCAAGGCCAGGTTGCCGAGCAGCACGACCTCGGTCATGGGGCCGGCATAGTCGAAGTTGGAGCAGGCCGGCTCCCCGCCCTTGCAGGCGTCGATCCAGTTCTGCTCGTGGCTGCCCTTGACGCGCGGCAGGGTCTTGTCCGGCTTCTGGAAACTGCGCATGCGCGATAGCGGAATCAGCATGGGGGTGCCCCCCTGGGGTTCGTGCATGATCTTGCCCCGGTCGCCGACATAGAGCACGCCACCGACGGGCCATTGGGCTTGCGGCTCGAGTTCCGCGGGCCGGGACGGTCGGATGCCGCCGTCGTACCAGTGCATGCGCACCGGCGGCATACCCTCACGGGCTGGGAAGTTGTAGGTCACGATCGAGGCCAGCGGCGCGGTCTCGATGTTGATGTGCGTGCTGCTGGACACGACGCTCTCGGGGTACCCCAGCTTGAGTGCCCAGTATGCGTGGTCGATGATGTGACAGCCCATGTCTCCCAGGGCGCCGGTGCCGAAGTCCCACCAGCCGCGCCACTTGAAGGGCATGTAGCACGGGTGGTAATCCCGATAGGGGGCGGGTCCCAGCCACAGGTCCCAGTCCAGGGTCTCGGGAACAGGCGGTCTGTCCCGGGGCCGCTCGGGCACGCCCTGGGGCCAGTACATGACGCCCTCGAAACGCGTACCGCTGATCGGCCGATCGGTCCAGCAGTGCACCTCGCGCACCTCCCCGATCACGCCGGCGCGAATCCACTCCACGGTTAGCCGCGCCCCCTCGGAGGAGTGGCCCTGGTTGCCCATCTGGGTGGCGACCCCGTATGTGCGTGCGGCTTCGGTGAGTTGGCGGGTCTCCCAGATGCTGTGGGTCAGGGGCTTCTGGGTGTACACGTGTTTGCCGCGGCGCATGGCCTCCATGGTCGCGACCGCGTGCGTGTGGTCGG
>JAAEQG010001257.1 GCA_024231775.1 bacterium | reverse complement strand
GTGCCCGCGAACACTCCCTTAGCGTTGCAGGCGGTTGACGCCGAGGGACGTGCGGAGCTGAACGAGATGTCCTGGATCTACGTGCGTCCCGGTGAGCGGCGAGGCTGCGTGGGCTGTCACCACCCCCGGCAGTCGACTCCACTAGGCAGCCGTCCCCGCGCGCTGGCTCTGAGGGCTTCTCCCCTTAAGCTGCTCGGACAGGGGCAGCCCCACCGGTTCCGGGGCAATAATGCCGCCGTGACCGGCCTGATGGAGTTGCAGTTCGACCGCTATCGGGAAGTGGCCGGCATTAACCGGCACGGTGAGACGCCGGAGCCGTTGACCACGGGCGCACAGGAAGTGACCACTCTAATAAGCCAGTTACGCGGCGCCGATGCCGGACTAAGGATTTCAGCGGCGCAGCGGCTGTCAATCTTTCGCGACCCCAGGGCCGCTTTGGCGCTTTCAGAACTCCGCGTCGATAGCGTTCGCGAGGTGCGCGTGGCCGCGATAATCGCGCTGTCTGCCTGCGGCAATCGCGAGTCAGTGAGATCTCTGCTCAACACGCTTACGGATCCGGATCCGCTGGTTGCGCAGGCGGCGGCGATGGCGTTGGAGAACCTCACGGGACACGTCGAACTCTTCAATGGCTTTGCCGATATGAGGCAGTCCGCTCTCCAGGCACAAAGGTGGAAACAATGGTTCACCGATACGTCCTGGGAGCGCATTGAGAACGCCCTTGTCGAGCGTCTGGACAGTTCAGATCCTGATGTTGTTCGGCGGGCAGCCGTGGCGGCGGGACACATCGGCGGTGATGCGGCCCGCATCGCCCTGCGTCGGTATGTGACCCGCCAGCGCGGCAACAATCCCCTGCCCGAATGGAGGAAGACCCATCGGGGGGACGGCGCCCGCTTCAATTCGCTCTCCGCGGTCAACCCGCGCACGCTTCAGGCGGCGACCCGTTCTCTGGGGTACCTGAAGGACAACGACGCGGTGCCGCTCCTTGCCGGGACGCTCCGTCGTCATAGCGATCCGGAGACGGCGAATCTGTTCCTCGCCGAAGCCGCTGCCGAAGCGCTCGGCAGGATCGGGACGCCAGAGGCGCAGACCATACTGGTTCGCGCCTTTGCCGGGCTGAAGAAATATCCCGATTACACATACTGGTATGGTGACCATGAAGCATTAATGGCCTGCCATGCCTCACCGGTGCATTACTTCATCATCGAGGCACTCGACGCCATCGGGTCCGTGGGTGCCGAGAGCATCGTTCCACCGTTGATCCGTTCGGTCCCGATCGATCCGGACCGGGCGCTGCTATTGGCCAATGATGACTACGAAACGCTCGTCGGGCGGGTGATCCGGCGTAACGGTGCCGAAGCGGCTGTGGTCGAGACCTGTCTGGCGATTTTGGGTGATCCGGAAGCGACGCAGGTGAACGACATAGCACAGGCGATCGGCGCGACGGAGCGGGCGTGGGGCGGGCATCCAGATCCCGAGAACCGCGCCGCCCAGATACTCTCATTGGTCTGTCGCAGTCGGGAGTACGAGCCGCGTATCCGCGCCGCTTTCGATCGCTACCGCGCAAAACCAATGGGAATCCCGCGCGTGTTCGACACGGGCATCCCCGTCGTGCT
>JAAEQG010001256.1 GCA_024231775.1 bacterium | reverse complement strand
GAGCACTTTGCCCGGGACAACGCCAAGCCGATCACGCGGATCTCCACGCCGGCGATCGACATGCTCACCCATTACCACTGGCCCGGCAACATCCGCGAACTGGAGAACTGCATCGAGCGGGCCGTCCTGCTCTGCAGCGACGACGTGATCCGTAGCGAGCATCTCCCTCCCTCGCTGCAGATGATCGACAAGGAAGAGCGTACCGCCCAGACCTCGCTGACCGAGATCATCGCCAACAAGGAGCGCGAACTGATCGTCGACGCTCTGAAGCGGACCGACGGCCGCCAGCGCCGCGCCGCGGCCGAACTCGGTGTCACCGAGCGCATCCTCGGCTACAAGATCAAGAAGTACGGCATCCATCCCAAGTACCTCTGAGCGGCCCCGTCGGGACTCCGGCCAACTTCCCCGAGGAAATGCCGTCCGGAGGCGGAAGGTAGGGTGGCGGCTTGCCCCACCAGTTCTCGGTAGGCGGTAGGCTGAAAGCTGAGAACTGAAAGCGGTGGGCTCTATCACTCCTCCCGCCGTGACTTCGCACCGACTCTGTCATTCCTGCGCAGGCAGGAATCCAGAGCATCGCCAACGGAGACCCGCTTCGGTTCTGTCACTTCTTCTGAGGTCGCTTCGCACCCTTGAGACTCTTGACCACATGCCGCAACCCCATCACCGGGTGTCGCGTCATCATGCGTGGCCCGGCGTAGCGCATCACCGCCTGAACCCGAGCCCGCATCTGGGGCTTATAGCAATGGACTTCGCACTTCGAGCAGGGCCCCTTGTCGTC
>JAAEQG010001255.1 GCA_024231775.1 bacterium | reverse complement strand
TCCACCATGTCCGCGCGCTGGCGGATACGGGTGATCAACTCGGCGAGTGAGACCTGATTGAACATCAGTAGCCCATGTTCCCGCCGCGACCGCCGCGCTTGCCAGCAGCGCCAGCGCTCTCGCGAATGCGATCACCCAAGCTCTGATGGTGGGTGTCGTACAGGTGGTGCGGGTGCGCGTGGCTCCTCTTCGCCATGCGGCCTCGACGGGCGCTGCGCTCGAGTTCACGGGGCGGGTCCTTCTTGTCGTTGCTCTTCTCTCGGTGCCACTTGTCGATGAGGCTGCGCTCTGCCATCCCGACAGCTTCGCCCCGGCGACCCCTGTGGGCACTCCAGCGCGCCTTCATGCCGCGCTTCATGTCGCTCTTCGCGGCGCCAACCGCCATCGCCCGTCTTCCCTTGGCACCAACCTTCATTTCTTCCCCCTGAGTGATGGGTACTTCTTGAACACTGCTCTCCTAATCCCGCCGGGATTGGGTGCGTTGTGAGCCTGCTTGAGTGCGCTCTTGGCTCTGGCGAGCGTGTTGATGGGGTAGCTCCCCTTGGGAGCACCGCCCTTGGTGCCTGCGAAGTCCTTCTTCGCGACCGTGTTGTACGCGCCCACGTTGCTACCACCTGGCTTCTTGCGAGCGCGCCGCACTTTGGACGCGCTCTCCTTCATGCCTTTGCCGATGGTTACCTTCTTGCGCTTCGTAGCCATCAGGGCCTCCTACGGGGTCGCTTGGGTCGCTTGGGTCGCTTGCGTTCGGGAAGAGAGTCACGCATCCAGTCGGGCGTCTCCTTGCTCCAGAGACGCGCCATGCTGGGCTGGTTCGCGTACATCCATCTGCGCTGAGCTTTGGAGACGAAAGGCATCACGGCACCGGGGGAGGGATGGGAGGAGGCGGTGGGAGGGCGAGGAGGCTCGGTCCCGTGTTGTACTTGGGCTCGCCTGACTGGTTGACGATCACCTCGATGCACAGGGCGGCGTCGAGCTGAAGGTCTTCGGCGTCGTCTGCGGGAACCCCGCCGCCGTTCACATCCCATACCTGCACGCGCAGCCGTGAGCCGAAGGGGACCTCGGGGTCGCTGTCGTCGATGGTGACGTGCGCCTGAAAGTCGTCGCTGGTGCTGTAGAGAATGCGCGCCGCCGCGTAGCGCAGGTAGGTTGGCCCCGCGACGTCGAGGTCTACCTGCCACGCGCCGAGACCAACGCGCGTAAACTTCATAGCTCCAAGCGTGGTGTAGTTAGCCGGGTCCGTGGGATCAGTGGGATCGGGCCCCGGGTCCTCGCTGGCGAAGGTGACGCGCGCCACGCTGCGGGCCATCCCTCGACCATAGCCCCAGACGTTCTGTGACTCTTGCTGAATCATGGGGTCTCCTTGCTGTACACCGTAGGCACGGCGGTGTTGCGGAACCAGAGCGTCAACAGAACAGAGTCGCCGATGGCGAGAACGGGGTTGCCCGCGCCTCCCCAGTTGCGACGGATAAGGCTGGCGGTGCTGGTGGCCTCGTTCCACGACACCGCGACAAATCCACGCTCCACGGGCGGCTCGGTGTCCTGAAAGCCTATGTCGTAGCCTTCGAGCACCAGAGGTCCGGGGGCGTCGACCTGTATGTCCCAGCGGCGAGGGAGCGTCGGCACCCCCGGGGCGCCGGGGGCCCACGCAACGCGCATGTTGCAGGGCGGCGCGGTGACAAGCATCTTGCCTAGCTCCTCCACCCGGAACTGAGCCTTCCACTCGATGCGGTTGCCGCCGAGCGCCTGGATGGTGGTCTTTCCTTTGTATAGAGGCATCTATTGCTCCACGACGATGTTGGGATGCTGCTCTGAGGAAGGGTAGACGTGCGCAGTGAAATACAGCCGGTAGCCGCTTGGAAGCTGCAGCCCCGGAGAAGCTGGCCCGCCCTGGTTTCGAAGCTCGATGTAGATGCTCCGATCGCTGCTGTTGTAATCCCACTTCGCCCAGATGACGTCTTGGGAGGCGATGTTAGCGAGCGTCGGAGAGCACTCCATGCACACGCCGGCCACGCGAAGCTCTCCGGTGCCGGGAAGCGTGAGGCGGTAACGCCAGTCGCCTGCGGCCGGCTGCACCGCTTCGATCTCGCAAGTCGCCGGGGTCACGCGGAGCGCGTCTTCGGGCCCCGTCGAGCCGGGGTTCTCCTCGAAGTAGCCCGCCAAGATGACGTCCGCTGGACCCATCTGGGTGTAGAAGTCGAGCGTCCTATTGATTGCCACGAGTCTTCTCCTTCACCGGCTCGGCCTTGACTTCGAGGTTCTCGGAGACGATCTCCACGTCGTCACCTGTCGCCTTATCTTGGAGGTAGATGCACGTACGAGGCTTCACTCGGGCCTTCGGAAGCGACCGCACGAGGTCGCCAATGTTGTCGCTCCAACTCATGTCCCCGTGCCTCCCAGACTAGACCAGTTGAGCCAAAGGTCGAACACCGGGTCGATGGTGCCGTCCGTTGCGCTGCTGTTCTTCTGCCACACCTGCACGTTCACGCAGGGCGGCTGCGTATCCCCATCAACCGATGCGGGGCGCACCCCCGTCCGCCCCAGTGGGACTGGAGTGAGGTTTGCGGCGAGACCCGCAGGGATGAACACCCGAACCACGGGCGCCACTTCCATCACGGTATCGATTGTCGAACCGAGAGAGGCCGCGCCGCTGGCATCTACGTTTGTGAGCTTCTGGCGCACCGAGGTGATTTTGAGGTGAATCTCGGTAACGAGCGGGAACGTGAGCTGCATTGCCGCTTCAGGGTTCCCGTTTGGCGTGGGGGCTTCGCTGGGCTCGATGGGCCCCGCAGAAGCCCCGTTGGGGTCCCCCGTGAACGTAAACGCCGCGCCGTACATGGCTTCCCAACCCGTATCGGGAGTGGGGCTGGCCGTGAGCGCGCCGTTGAGAAGTATCTGGTTCATGGTCGGGAGAGGGATAGCTCCGACGAGCGGGAACTCGTAGATCGCCTCCGGGTGAGCCTCGCTCATCGCCGACGCCCCAAAAGAGGCCGTGACCCAAAAGGTGCGCGCAAGAGAGTCGCGCACATTCGCAAGCTGCGTGCTTGGCCATGACGACTTGTCGACAAAACCTGTCCCGGACTGCGAGAGGCGAATGGGAGGGACCGACCAGTCGAGAGCTACCTCGTAATAGGAAGCCCCTTGCGTGTTCGGGTCCGCGGGATCCGCGGGAGCGACAGCCTCAGCGACGTACTGCCCGTGGGAACTTCCGAGTCGGGTGCTGTCGACCAGGCCGAAGGCCCTCACTTCATTCTCCGCGGGCGTGCTTCCGGGAAGCACCTGAGAGAGAGAAGGCGAGATAGCCGCGGGGACGCACGGAGAAAGCGCCGACCGATAAGGGAGAGACTTCGTTCCGCTGCCGGTCACGTAGACGCCGTAGCTTGTGGCGTTGTATGGCTGCCTGTCCGGCGTATAGGCCAGCGCGCCGCTCCAATTGTCGGGGCCCGGGATGTCGGTGTTCTCGGTGAGCGAGAGGGTGGCGCCGGGATAGCTCGGCAGCAGGGCCAGTTCGCCCACGGTCATCTTGAACGCGGGAGGCGGGAGTTGGACGCTGTCGGAGGGCTCCCCGAGTTGCGTCGTGCCCCCGGGATGAGACAGCGAAAACGCAGCTACGCAGCGTCCTGCCCCGTATGCGTGCGGGAAGTTCTTTGTACTGGTATTCGCCATCTGAGCCTCTGAAGAGAAGGTAGGCAGGGGGCTGTTTTGACCCCCTGCCTATCACTCACGTTGAGAGCGCTATGGTTGCGTTCCAGCCTGGCGCCGTACACCCCATTTGGGCGTAATATCCAGC
>JAAEQG010001254.1 GCA_024231775.1 bacterium | reverse complement strand
GTTACACGATCCCGAGCGCAGCTCCGGCGGATCGGTGAATCCCCGGTAGCCTACGTTGACCGAAGTCAACTCCAGGTACAGATCGTCCCGGGCGGATGCAGGCAGCACCACCTCGATAACCACCTCATCCGTCAACACCACCGGCGTCCATAGCTCGCCGTGATCGGCGTTGTCCTCGGCGGTGAACGGCTGCAGAGCTGCACTCCGGTCCGCAGCGTAGATCAGCAAGCGTCCTTCCTCCGGCATCTGAAAGACCGAGAAGCCCAGATTCAGCGAATACGCCCCAGGCGAACCCACCCGCAGACGCCAAACCAGAGTCTCGTCCCCAACCGCCTCCCACACCCCATGCGTAGCGGGCGTCGCGGTCATGGCGTTCGGAATCGCAAAACGCCGAGGGAGACCGTTCTCGACCCGCTCCTGATCCTCCAAAGCAATCGCCTGCTGGTCCAAGAGCGGCGCCGTCATCACCGGCACCTCAGCCAGTTCGCGAAGCTCCTCAGCGTACGCGACCGCAGCCGGTTGTGCGCCAAGTGGAGTGGCCCCCAGCGCCGATACCGCCGCCACCCCGCTTGCACCCACGACCACCGCAGCAGTAAACCACCTTAATCGTGACATGTTTCCACCATCCTCCAATGCCTGAGCGTCATTCGATGCGACTATCAACCTGAATTCGAGAATAGCGTTCCAGGATGCCCGATGCAATTACCGGAGTGCTTCAACACGAAGAAAGTCCATCACGAGAATCCGCGTCCATGGGAATCAACCGCGCGTGTCAAGTGACAAGTGATCTTTTCAAGTCGCGCCGCGTGCGCCGGGATCGGACCCGCCAACTGAAAGCTCAGACGGGCGCGTCTTGTCGGCAACAAGGAACGCAACTCTCCCACTGCCGAGGCAATAGAGCACGCCCCATGTGCGTTGTATCACTTAACTAATCCGGGATGGAGAGCGAAAGCGCGCTGCGCAGCTCAGCTCTACTCGTGCGGAGCAGCGCCAAGTTTCCCAAGGCGCAGGTGGGCCAACCGCCGTACCAACTCGTCGGGGTCCGCTTGTGACATGCGCTCCAGCACCGGCCGGAAGGCGGCCCCCTGTTTCTCAGTCAGCAGATCGACCGCCACCAGCCGAACCAGCCAGCTACGATCCGACAACCGTGGAGCCACCAACTCAAGCAGGCGCGGGCTGAGCTCCAGTATGCGCATGGAATCCAGCGCGGCGGAACGAACCACTGGCACAGAATCGTCCAACGCCGCAAGGAAGCGCTTGCGTAGCCGAAGCTCATCGAACCGACGCGGGGTATAGTCCAGGGGCGGTGCGTTCCGGGTGGTTTCACGCTCAGCCACCAGGCCAGCCATGGCCCGGACCGCGCGGATCCGCTCCTGCTCGCTGCCGGTCTCCAGTGCGGCGGCCAGGGCGTCGAGGCCCGCCCGGGACACGTCCGCCGGACGGCGGGTCACCGACACGGCCACGGGGGCACCACCGCTCAGGCCCGAACTCCAGTTGCCCCTCGCGTCCATCACCGGGTCGAGCAGGAAGATGAACGTAAGCGGCAGCTCGCGCTGAGGTGCGCCGGCAGCCAAGCTTGACGCGAATCCCACGTCGAGGGACTCCGTCAGGACAACACTTTCACCCGGTTCCAGAACCGGATTGAGTGCCAGGGACAACGCCAGGTAGTTCACCAGTTGGTGGTCCGCGCCCTCTCCCCAGCGAGCGCTGACCAGGACAGTCCCGCCGACCATCTGGCGCTCCCCAAAGCTGACGGGGAAACCGGCGGTGTTGGTCAGCTTCAGTTCCACCCGCCAGCGCTCCGCGTAGGCCCACTCCCGCTGAGGTGCGGTCACTTCAAAACGAAGCGAAGCGCCCGGCTGCTTCGGAAAGGCAAGGACCCGTTCGTCAAACGCGCCCAAGACCGCGAGGACGTCCTCGTGTGCAGGCCGGGGAGCGGGTGCCTGCTGTCGCGTAGCCAGCGTACCCACGATGCGCTCATACGCCCTGCCGGAGTAGCGCAGGGATTCGCCGGCGCGCAACACGGCGATAGCCTCTTCCGTCCTTCCCAAAGCCAGCAAAGCTTCACCCAAGCCCGCCGCAGCCCACTGCCTGGAAGGTGACCACGGCTGGAGGATCTCCGCCGCACCCTGCACATCTCCCCCAGCCAGCATAGCCAGGCCGGTGACAACCTGAGCTTCGACGAGGTCCGGCACCAACTCCCGGGCGCGAGACGACAGGGCCAAAGCTCGCTCGGGCTGGGGATCGTAGTGCAGATGAAACCAAGCCGCCTGACACAATCCAACGGCGCCCTTGGGGTCATCCGTCGCCGAGTCATACTCCGCGAACCGGGCGCGCAGCGCTTCCAGGTGGTGGCTGGCGGAGTCCGGGTCTCCGGTCGCCCGGGCCAGATCCACAAGCAGCATGCGCGCATCGAGCAAGCCGGCATCGGCCTGGAGCGCGCGGTCGGCCAGCTGCCGCGCCCGCTCATACTGCCCATCATCGAAGTAGCTGACCGCCAGGGCGACCAGCAGATCGGCGTCGCCCCCGCCTGCCACTGCGGCTAGCTCAGATGTGCTCAGGCAGCGCTCGTACCAGCGAATAGCTTCGACGTGCAGCGAGAGGTCGTCGAGCAGGCTGGCCATCTGCCAAACGAGGTCCGCTTGCTGCGGCGAGGCGGCCAAGGCTGCGCCGAGCATGGCGATCTCGCGCGCCGGACGTTCCTGCTCGTCCGCGAGTTCGACAAGCAGGCTATGGGCCGCAACGTTTCCGGGAAAAGAAGCGATCGCCTGGGCGGCGTGGGTCCTGGCCTGCTGCTGATCCCCCGTTCGATAGCACAAACCCGCCGACCACCGGTACAGATCGCTACGAACGATCGACGGCAGCCCGGAGCTGCTCAAGCGCTCCGTGCAATAAGCCAGGCGCTGGTCCACGGATTGGCCGCGCTCGAGTTGCCGCTCGATTAAGTCAAGCTGCGCGGAGATGTCGGTCGGGCTCAGCTTGCAGTACGAACTCAACGCAGAGTCCGCCGCCTCCGTGCGTCCCAGGCGGCGGAGCATATCGCTCTGCCACAGGTAAGCCTCCGCCAGATCAGGATCGACCCGCGCCGCAGCCTCAGCCCACACCAGCACCAGTTCGGCGTCGTCCACCGACGGCTGCGGAGTGAGCAAGCCAATCGTCCGCCCTCGGTCCACCATCCACCTGGCTGGGGTCGAATCGCCGTCCGCGCTCACCGCCGCCGGTAGCAGCAGGCCCCACGCAGCCAGAGCTCGCCACACCCACTGTCGTCGCCACGAGCGGGCCTCGGTTGTCATCATGGAGTTTGGAGTCATTCAAGCGTTTTATCCACCCTGCCCACGTTCATCAAGCCGGGGACCATGCTCATCCCGAGGGGTGGGCATGATAACCGCACCCCGAATCGAAATCGCAAACCGTCTGGACTGCTACAAGCCCGTGCAAGCTCGAAAAACTCGTCCTCCGGTGGTAGGCTGAACAGGGTCGTCCGACACACGGGAAGCCTTATCTCCCGATCACGGGGGGTATTGCGGGTAGCGTCCAGCGACGATCGGACGAAGTTCGCCAGTTTCGGTGAGGTGCATGATGAAAGCAGTCAATCCAGCGACCGAAGCAGTACTCCGCGAGTACGCCGAGCACACCCCAGAGGAGGTCCGGCGATTCGTCGATTCAGCGGAGGATGCCTTCCAGGCTTGGCGGCGCACTTCGTTCAGCCATCGCGCCGACGTGCTCCACAAGGCAGCGGAGCTGCTCCGACGGGACACCGCCGACCACGCCGAACTCATGACCCTCGAGATGGGCAAAGCCATCGCCGAGTCTGAGGCTGAGGTGCAGAAGTGCGCCTGGGTCTGCGATCACTTTGCCGACCACGCCGAGAGCTACCTGCAACCCGAGAGCATTGAGTCCGACGCCGGTCACAGCTTCGTCCGGTTCGACCCGCTGGGGCCGGTGCTGGCGGTCATGCCCTGGAATTTCCCCTATTGGCAGGTCTTCCGCTTCGCCGCCCCGACGCTGATGGCGGGAAACGTCGGTCTGCTCAAACACGCCTCCAACGTCCCCGGCTGCGCCTTGGCCATCGAGCGAGTGTTGCGCGAGGCGGGCGCCCCCGAGGGGGCCTTTGCCACGCTGATGATCTCTTCCGCAGCGGTGGCCCCGGTCATCCAGCATCCCGCGGTCCGCGCGGTCACCCTAACGGGCAGTGAACCGGCCGGAGTCGCCGTCGCCTCTCAGGCTGGAGCAGCTCTCAAGAAAACCGTGCTCGAACTGGGGGGCTCGGATCCGTTCGTCGTTCTCGCCGACGCAGATCCGTGCGTCGCTGCCGACGCGGCGGCGCTCGCGCGGACGATCAACGCGGGGCAAAGCTGCATCGCCGCCAAGCGCTTCATCGTTGAAGACACCATCGCCGACACGTTCGAGCAGGCGTTGACCGAACGCATGGCCGCCTTGAAGGTGGGAGACCCCCTGGACCGGGCCAATCAGCTCGGCCCGTTGGCCCGTGGTGATCTGGTGGACGAACTCCACGATCAGGTCGAAAGGTCCGCGAAGGCTGGAGCACGCATCACCACTGGCGGGAGACCTCTGGACCGAAAGGGCTACTACTACCCCCCCACCGTGCTCACCGGGGTAAAGCCAGGCATGGCGGCGTTCGACGAAGAGACCTTCGGCCCGGTCGCCGCGGTGATTCGGGCGAAGAACGTCGATCATGCCCTCGAGCTGGCCAACCAGTCGGAATTCGGCCTGGGAGCCAGTCTATGGACCGCCGACACCGAACAAGGCACCGCCTTGGCTGCGGAGATCCAAGCCGGAGCAGTCTTCGTCAACGGAATAGTGAAATCAGATCCCCGCCTGCCCTTCGGGGGAATCAAGCGATCCGGGTATGGACGCGAACTGGCCGCCTACGGCATCCGTGAATTCGTGAACGTCAAGACGGTGTGGGTCAAGTAGCGCACGTTGTATTGGACGTCTGGGCCGAGGAGCTCTCGCTGCACCGCGCGGGCTAAGGCCCGCGGCTCCCTGCTCCCGTTCACTGGGGAAAATCGACGGTTCTGACGATCAGCCCGGTTTTGGAGCGGTCAGATCACTGTAGCTCGTAACCGTACCCGTCCAGTTCTCCGACGTGCCCCAGTCGTCCAGTTCAAGAAACTCAGCCGCCCCCACCGTGGTCGTGTGCTTCAACTCCGAGCCGAAGTCCAACCACATCCTGTTGCACAAGATCTCAAGCGTGCGGTTGGGGTCCATCCCCCGCCCTTCCTTCGACTGGAGCCCGGAGTGCGCAATGGTGACGTAGACGCCATTGGCCGCCCAGCCGTGCTCCTCCGTCACCGTAAATTGGAATTGGTTCCGCCCCTTGGTCTTGTCCAACTCGACCTTGACGTTGAACTTCGGGTCTCCAGGCGCGGGTACTCCGAGATTGGGGAGATCTGGATTGTAGAACGGTTGTGGCCCCACACCGGTGGTGTCGTCCGGATGAGCCACCACCGGGCCCTCCAACGGCTTGGACGCCTGCGTCGTGGCGAAGTAGGCCGCCGCCGCCGCCACGACCACCAGACCCACGATCAGCGCCACCTTCGCCGGATTTCCCTTGGCCTGTTCGTCCATGGAATCGTTCCTCCCGTGAGCAGGTGTTCTTGCACGCCAGCGTGCTCTTCACAAG
>JAAEQG010001253.1 GCA_024231775.1 bacterium | reverse complement strand
GAGGATGGCGTGGTTTCGCCTTCGGTCCGCAGGCGGGTCGCGATTCCGCGGTTCGAGGGGCGGCGTCTCCTGGGATGTCTGACGCTGGCGGTTGCTGCCGCGTGGCTCCACACGACGTGGTTCCCGGGGAGGCATTTCGTCGACCGTGAGTTGATGTTCGCCGGGTTAAGCATGATCGACTGGACCCAGTTGTTCAGTCCGCCGCCTGCCAGCTTGGCTGCCCCGGCGCCGCCTGGTGGGAAGGTGGGTACCGCCCAGCCGAAGGCAGGGGAGACAGCTTCCGCGTTTCGTTCTGATTCGTCGGCGTCGGGAGTGCCCGCCGCGGGTACGGTCGCCGCCGCGGATCGGCAGGCTCGGGCTCAGGCTCGGCTGACCCGACTGACCACCGCGCAAGGGGTCTGGCTGTTCTCGATGACCTTCGTGGCCTGTTGGCTGGCGATGACCGGGGCCGCGGGGATCGCGGCGTGGCTGGTGCAGCCCGGGCAGGTCCGGTACTTGCGTTTGCTCGCCTTGGTGATGCTCGCCGTCGTGGCGCTGATTACGTGGTACTACTGGCCCGCTCCGGGTGAGCAGGCGGGTCTGCCTGCATCCGTGCAATACACCTACGCGGGGGCGTTTGCGCTGCTGGCGGCGGCGCTATGCGCCGGTTCCTCCCGGCGGGCTGCGGTAGGATGGTTGACTGTCGCGGTGTTGGGGTTGGGCGTCTGCATTGTCTTGGCTTGGCGGGCGCGCGGATGGGGGTGGCCGGTTTTCGCGACCCAAGCCGTGTGGTTCAGCTTGATGGTGATCGCCGCGTTGTTGGGAGCGGCGTTGTGTACCAAGGTTCGTCGTCTAACGACCGCAGCCGTCGCGTTTGTGTTCCTGTCCTGCCTGGTTACTGCCGCGGGGATGTGGTATGGCGTGCGCCAAGGCGCATTCGTCGAGTTCACCCCGACGATCTTCACCTACGCGAAGGTCATGGCGGCGCAATCCCTGATCGCCTGGGTACTTCTCGGGGTGCGCTGGGCTGAGGTCCGATCGTCAGCTTGAGGGCCGACGTCCTCGACGGCTGCAGGATGATGTTGGGGCCGATTCTCTGGAATGGCTGGCGGGGACACGCGCCGCTACAGGCTTCCACTCATAGCCGGCAGCGTGGGGTACGCACCAAGTCAAGAAGTCCGCACTGCGGCGACAGAGGGTTACCAGCGGAGATGCGCCAGAGTGATGCCAGCATACCGTGCACGAATCACCGCGACGCTCGCAGGCTTGCTCGCAGCCCTGCCAGGCTGTGAACGCAACGCGGGGGAACCCTCCGCCCCGGAGACGAACGACTCGGCGGAACGCCGCTTGCTCGAGATGGAGGAGGAACTGCGGGACTCCGCACCAGCGCACGCCAAGCTCAGCCAATACCGCGCCCACTGCGTAACCCTGGGCCGTCAGGATCGGGCCATCGATTTCCTGAGTTCGTTGGTCGAATCCCAGCCCGACGAACCGGTGCTGCGCATCGAGTACGCCAACGCGTTTATCGACAAGATCCCCACGTACAGCGGCGCAACTGCGTTCGTCAAACGCGGTAATCTCGCCCGCAAGGGCTTGGGCCATCTTGACCAAGTGCTCAGCGCCCACCCCGAATCCTGGGTGGCGCTGTACTGCCGAGGCATGAATCATCTCCACTGGCCCAAAGTCCTGGGACATAGCGACGATGCGATCGCAGACTTCACCCGGTGCGTTGAACTGCAAGCGGAGACCGAGCGCCGTCCGAGACCGGCGTACCACCTGCG
>JAAEQG010001252.1 GCA_024231775.1 bacterium | reverse complement strand
GTCCCTGGGCCAGCCGGATCAACTCCAGAAGTTCATCGGTCTCCTCTGAAGGTAATTGGTGCCGCAGCGGTTCGGCTACTTGCAGCAGATCCCGGTAGCTGGTCTCCCCCGCATATACCGTTCCCTTAAGCAGCTCGGCGAATCTTCCGGCCACAACCGCCAGGCGAAGTTCCGGACGGGACCCGTCGAACCCTCGGCGTCCCTTGTTCCGACGTGCTTTGTGATCCATTTCGGAGACCCGACGCTCGGCGGGATCTTTCCAGCGCACGTGCACCGTGGCGATATCGCCTTTCTTCCGCTTACCGGTCATCACCAATTCGTAGAGGGCGGTAATCTCGTGCCCGGCGCCGACCTCGCCGCCGTCCTGGCGGTTATCTCTAAAGCGGTGGTCGGCCACATCGCGGTTCTCATAGCCGATCAGACGATAGGACTTCACCACCTTCGGGTCAAACGCAACCTGAATCTTGACATCGCGCGCCAGCATCTGGGTGTTGGCCAGGAAATCCTCG
>JAAEQG010001251.1 GCA_024231775.1 bacterium | reverse complement strand
TCGGCGCTGTCCAAGGACCAGGAGCACCCCGCGAGTGGAATAACCGTCAAAAGAAGAACGACTCCGCCTCTTCCCGAGGTGCGTCGGAGCCGGGAAGCGAATGACACCTGCGAGCAAGCGGTTTCGCAGCCAGCCCTTACGCGGTGGATGGTTCTCATGATCGCGCCAACATCGGTGAGCGTGGTTTGATTGTCAAGCAAGGCTGGTATAATCGCTCCAATGTGCGACAACTTCTCACAGCAGGTGGAACAGGCAGCCGACTGGATCCGCAGCGCGGAACGCCTCTCGGCGATGACCGGCGCGGGCGTCTCTGCGGAGAGTGGCGTGCCCACCTTCCGCGGAGCCGGCGGTCTCTGGGAGGGACGACGGGCCGAGGAGATGGCCACCCCCGAAGCTTTCCGCGCCGACCCCGCCTGCGTCTGGCGCTTCTACAACATGCGCCGCGATCGGTTGCTGCAATGCGCGCCCAACGCAGCCCACCAAGCCCTCGCCGAAATCGAGAAGGACCGCACCGACTTCTGCCTCATCACCCAGAACGTCGACGGCTTGCACCGGGCTGCCGGCAGCCGAAACGTGGTCGAACTTCACGGTGACATCTGGATCGACCGCTGCGGGGTTTGCGACTACGCGGAGAGAGTGACGGAGGTAAGCCAAGCGCCCATCCCCCGATGCCCCAAGTGCGACGGGATGATGCGCCCTGGGGTCGTCTGGTTTGGCGAGACCCTCCCCCCGGACGCAATCGACGCCGCTCAGACCGCGGCGGCGCAGTGCGCGGTCATGCTGGTCATCGGTACCAGCAGCATGGTCCAGCCCGCAGCCTCCCTGGCGATGGTGGCCCAGCACCACGGCGCCAAGGTCATCGAAATCAACCCTGAGTCCACCCCGTTGACCGCCGACGCGAACCTGGTCATCGCGGAGAAGGCAGGAACTGCTATGGCAGCCATCGCCAAAGCCTTGTCACAACCGGAGTGATCTGGTGGTCGGATCGACCCGACCGGCAAACACACCATGACGCGAAGCCAATCGACGACATCACCCCTGCGGCGTATCACCGAGCGTCTGGTTCGCGATCTCAAACCCTTGCGCTTCGAGCCGCCCGTCGCCTATGTCTACAACCCACTCACCTACGCCGCCGCGACGTATCACCGCTATCTGGAGCTCTTCGGTGGCGGGACGCGCGAGGTCATCCTGCTGGGCATGAATCCGGGACCGTGGGGCATGGCCCAGACCGGCGTTCCCTTTGGCGAAGTTAACGCGGTTCGTGATTGGCTGGGAATCGAGGCGCCGATTGGAAAACCACGCCGCGAACATCCGCGCCGTCCGGTGCTCGGTCTCGACTGCCCACGCAGCGAGGTCAGCGGCGCTCGGCTGTGGACGTGGGCGCAGGACCACTGCAAGACGCCCAAAGTGTTCTTTCGCCGGTTCTTCGTGGCCAACTACTGTCCGCTCGCCTTCCTGGAGGAGAGCGGGCGCAACCGCACGCCTGACAAACTGCCCGCAGATGAGCGGACGCCTCTGTTGGAGGCGTGCGACCGTGCTCTGCGGCGTACCGTCGAGCACTTCCGGGCTCGCCAAGTGATCGGAATCGGAGCCTACGCCGAACGGCAGGCCATCACCGCCCTCCGCGGCATGGACGTCTCCGTGGGCCGCATCCTGCACCCCAGCCCCGCCAGCCCGGCAGCGAATCGCGGTTGGGCCGACCAAGCCACCGCGCAGCTGGCTGCCCAGGGAATACGCTTCGACCGCCGGGTGAAGCGTCCGATATCCGTGCATACGTAGCAAGTGGCCCGCGACTTCGACCGAGGACAGAGGCGCCTTCCGAGGGTATGATAGCTGCGTAACAGGGGTTCCAAGGTTTGGTATACGAGTCGAGTTCATGAGCGAGTTGGCCTACGTCAACGGGGTGTTCTGCGATCCGGCAGACGCCAAGGTCTCCATCGAGGATCGCGGATTCCAGTTTGCTGACGGAGTCTACGAAGTCCTCGTGGCCCCCGGCGGCCGCCTGTTCCGCGCCGCCGAGCATCTGGAGCGTCTGCGCCGCAGTTGTGAGGCCATCGACCTCCAGGTTGACTTCGACGCGCTGGATCTGTCCGCGGTGATACGGGAGGGCATCAGCCGCAGTGGTTTTGAGGACGTGATGGTCTACGTGCAGATCACACGAGGCGTGGTTCCACGTGACCATGTCTACCCGGATGGTCTGACCCCCACGGTGGTCGCGACCTTCAAGCCCAAACCGGTCCATGATGATGCGTTCCGGCGCACCGGCGTCGCCCTGGAGACCGCGCAGGACATCCGCTGGGCTCGCTGCTCGGTGAAGTCGATCGCCCTGCTACCCAATGTCATGCTCAAGCAGGCTGCCCGCAGACGCGGGCGGTTCGACGCCGTCCTGGTCGGGCCGGACGGAAACGTCCGGGAGGCCTCCTGTGCCAACATCTTCGCGATCACCGGCGGCACCCTGCGTACCCCGCCTCCAGACGAGCAGATTCTCCACGGCGTTACACGGGCCTACATTCTGGAGTGCGCCCGCGATCTGGGTATCCCCACCGAGGAGGCTGAGCTCCCCGTAGCCGACCTCCTCGCCGCCGACGAAGTGTTCATCTCCAGTACGACCATGGACATCATGCCCGTAGCGACGATCGACGATCAGACGATCGGCGCCGGCCAAGCCGGCCCGGTGACCTGGCGCCTGCTGGAGCGTTTTCGACGGAACCTGACCAAGGGCGTCTGAGCGCGGGACTGCCCGGCCTCCTCCAGAACACCCCCTATCATCTCGGGCGCGATGAGCGCGCGAAATAAAGCCCGGTACCGCACTTGCGATACCGGGCTCTCGCAGGAAGGAGGTCAATCTGTCCTGGCTGCTATTGACTCAGCGGCTGTGCGGAGTCCCCAGGAGGGCACTCACGTCAGTCGCAGGTTCGTCGGGATCGTCGGGGGTCGCCGGATCGTCACCGCTGATCTGCTGGGCCAGCAGCAACAGCGCCACATTCAGGTCGGTGAAGATCGTGTTCAACACATCGACCTTCAGTTGCGTCTCCGTATCGATTGCGGGCTCAGTCGCGGTGATCGTGGGTCCATTGCGGGCGTGGTTGAGCATGGCTGCATGGGCGGTGCGATAGCGGGCGGTTCCTTGACGGACCATCCTGCCCGGCGCGCGATTAGCAACTGACCCGCCTGAAGCACTCTCCCACACCGGGCGGGCATTCGGCAGCGTTGTCTGCTGCGCCTCCGCAGACCCCGCGCCACCAAGGGCGACACCCAGAGCAAGACCCAGTATCGATTTCGTTCGATTCATCGGTTCCCCACCCTCGCGTTTTACTCTGGTGAACTCGGTGCTTCCAACACCCCCCACTTACATACGTGCTCGCCCGCCTCCGGTTGCCCATCTTGGCGAAAAGAAATCGGCGACATCCTCTTTATCGGCCAACTTACCCTAAAACCTTCAACCTGCGCCGTCAACTGCAATCGCCCCGCAGCCGACCAGGGTGCTGTCCTGAGCAGGGACAGCCCCACCCTCGCCCAGCCTGGCTGCCAGCCATGACCGATCGTCATCCTCCAGCCGATCCACGCCCCGCCGCAAGACGCGTTCTACCCGCTCGCCGCTGCGTTCCACGACTTCGAGCAGGATCTCACTGCGGAGGGCACGCGAGACCTGCGTAAACTGCCGCATGATCGACTCCGATACCATGCTCCGAAGCCCCTCCCGCACACCCCGGTCCACCACCGCATTCAAGCCTTCACGCCGCTGCGCCGCCATCCGCCGCAGATATCCAAACTCAACATCCGCATCGAGAATTCGCTTTATCCTCCCCGTAAGCAGGGCTTCACACGCCGCCACCCGACCGTAGGACGATCCCGTGTCGCGCGCCACCTGCCGAAGCGTTGCCCGAAACCCCTCCTCGGGCACCATCAGGCGCTGATCCACCAAGGTCCGGGCCAACACCGCCCGATCGGGCCGGCCCTTTGAAGATGCACTCAGCAACCGCACCGCCTTCGCCGCCGCATCCTCGAGCTTGCGCCTGACCAGCTCGCCGAAGGTGACCTCGCCCTGCCCGGGTTCCGCACCACGCCACCCGTGCAACCCGAACCGATCCTTGATCGTGGATGAGAGCTTGTCCAAGTCGCGCGACGCGCAGGAGTGTACCCGCAAGGACGACGCGCCCAGTGGGTCAGACCCGGTACGTCGTCTGGAACGCCGGCGGCGGCGGCCCTGCGATGCTCCCCCCGCCGCCGGCGGTTCGAGCGAACCGCCACGCCCGTGCCTCTCCGGCAGGCGGATCGTCTCGCAGACGCGGCGGCGGGCGTGCTGGGCGGCGCTGCCGATCCGCGGCAGGGCATAGGTCGAGAAGGCCATTCCACATTCCGGATCATACGATTGAACCGCCCGGATCAGGCCCAGGCAGCCTTCCTGAAACAGCTCATCCCGGTAGGATGGGTCCAGGGCACGCCCGGCGCTGCCCAGCATCCGATTCACCTGCATCCCCACCAGCCCCAGATGCTGGGCGACCCGTTCTCGTTGATCCGGAGACATCTGCGCGAAGACCTGTGGCGCGTTCATCAGTGCCAACTCCCTCGTTGCCAGCGCGCGGTATCCGGCGTGTCGAAACCAGTATGCCTTTCGGCGAATGGTCTATGGCTCGACCTGCGCTCGGGACCGCACGATCCACCCGGAAGCGGCGAACTTCCCAGAACGCCACCAGCCGGAAACCAGTCAGGTTCGCCGCCGATCAGCCCGTCCGCCAATCGACCTCCCCACCGCCAGCCCACCCGGCGAGAGGATCCCGTTCCGCGCCCGCAACTCGGGAAGCGCCGTAGACGTCGACCCGAACACCTCCCTAACATACACTTGCGCAAAGCACCTGTCAAGGTCGAAGTTCACAACCTGGAGCGCACATGCAACTTATTTGTCTGCAAAGGGTTACAGCACGCCGGAAACCGAGGGAGAAGTGCGTGCCATTCTACCGCGGGGCAACGGTCAGCTTGAGCGAGTCCACCCCGATTTCCGCGCCGGTGGAGCGGTCGGCGTCACCGCCAACCTTGACCCGGCCGGCCAGCACCAAGTGATAAGCCACGTCCGGCTCGAAGGTTACATCGAAAGACGGCGACTGGGTCCCGGACCAGGCGGTGGGACCTTTGGCGGGTTCCCAATCCGCGAGCATCATCCGTTTGAGCACTCGTCGGCGGGAATCGCGGATGTACACCTTCAGCGCAAACATGTCCGCGGGGGACAGGCCGGCGTCTTCTGAGACACTCAGGTTGTACCGGTAAGTAACATCAAAAGTCACCGTGGCGTCGAGGGCCTGCTCTCCGCTGGTGAACACGTGGCCTAGCTGGAACTCCGCCCAGGACATGCCGTCGGCTTGCGCGGATGCACTGCAGCGAGCCTTTCCCGAGTCCTCCACGGAGGCCTCCGCGGATGCGTCCCCTTGGGAGTAACGCTGGGCGTCGGTGACGTTGAAGGACATCTCCGCCGGCAGGACTAGGGCTTTGCCCTGACGAATGCCGTCGCCGAACCGGGCGTGCCGCTCCGCAGGCACCACGATCGACTCGCCGAAGTCCGCTCCGCCGCCACAGCCACTCGTAGCAGCCAGAAGCACGAACGCAACCCAGCCGACTATCGCCCGGTTAGAGCTAAGCGTCATAAGCATGGTTCACCAACCCTTCCGCACAGCAGCCTCACCGATCAGCCCTTCCACACGACCGCAGCATACCGCGTCCCCCGGCGTACGCAATCACGATCCGCGGAAGTCACGTTGTTCAGGAGTGGATAGCCCGGATTACTCATGCCATCCGGAGGCTGGCGAGCACGGCGAATGACTCAAGGGAAGTGGATTGAACGCAGAGGCGCTGAGGACGCAGAGAAGACGGAGTATGGAGAAGAAGAACCCCGATGCGACCGTGTCCATCCTGTCAGAAGGTGCCACGGCGTAATCCGGTCGCAATCTCTTGCTGAATAATACTCTGCGCTCTCTGCGTCTCTGCGTTCATGAATACTCCGGGGCAGACCGTTGACCTGCGGACCCGCTCGCTGGCGCTCGGGGCTCTGATGGAGAGTCGAACTTACCGGAGACCCTTCAGGACCAGATTCCGGGAATCCGCAGCTTGCACTTGGGACAACATCCGGCGCGGAGGTGGTTCTCCAGCACCTTAAGACCGAGGCGCTGCACGAGGGCAGTCCCGCACTTGGGGCAGTAGCTGTTGTTGCCGTCGTGGGGGGCGATGTTGGCGGTGTAGACGTACTTGAGTCCGACCTGCTTGGCCACCGTACAGGCGGATTCCAGAGTCGTCACCGGAGTGCGCGGCAGATTGTTCAGGCGATACATGGGTACGAAGCGGGAGAAGTGCAGGGGCACCTCGACGCCGACGTTACGCCGGATCCACCCGCACATCTTGCGGATGGTGCGCAGGTCATCGTTGTAGGTGGGGACGATCAGGTTCACCAGCTCCAGCCAGCAGTCCCCTCGATCCTTGATGGTCTTGATGGTGTTGAGCACGCCCTTGAGGCTCACCCCGCATACGTCTTCGTAGAAGTCTTCCGTAAAGCCCTTCAGGCCCACGGTGATAGCGTCCACGTAGCGAACGAAGTCAAGTAGCGGTTCGGGCTCGACGAATCCTCCCGTAGCTGCCACCACGCGGATCTCCGCAGCCTGGGCGGCGCGGGCGATCTCCTTGGCGTATTCGAGGAAGACAACCGGTTCGGTGTAGTTGAACGCAATCGCCTTGACGCCTTTCTCCTTGGCGGCTTGGACCGCTTCCTCGGGAGACAGGTCGAAGGTCTTCAGCTCGTCCGGCGGCGCCTGCGAGAACTGCCAGTTCTGGCAGTAGCGACAGCGCAGGTTGCAGCCGCCGGTGGCGACAGTCATCGATTTCACCCCGGGTAGGAAGTGAATGAGGGGAACCTTCTCGATCGGGTCAACGCGGAGGATACACGGATGTCCGTAGCCCCGGGAGTAGTGTACCCCCTTCACGTTCACCCGGGCCCGACAGAGGCCGGTCTCACCGTCATCGAGGACGCAGTGATGCGGACAGACCCCGCAGCGAATAGCGCCGCCCTCCAGGCGGTCGTAGAAGTCCACCTCGCGTTTCCAGCGCTTCTGCGTCCCGCCGCCGGCCAGGGCCTGTCCACCGCCCAATCCACCGAGCGCGCAGAACCCGCAGGCCCCCAGACCGCAGCGCCCCAGAGCAGCGAGGAACCGGCGCCGATCTGGAGAAGTCATTGGCCAGCCCCTTCGGCGAGTTGGGCGTAGCGTACCTTGAGCACTTCGGCGAATCCCGGGTTCAAGAGGAACTGTGAGGTACGTCCCGGCTGGGCACGCCGGCGACGGATCGTGTCGATGTCCGCGGTCAATTCGCGCTTGCGGTCTTGCGGTTCGATCTCGGCGGCGAGGTCGTCCTGGTTGAGGGCAAACTCGACGTCGGTCATCTTGGATGCCTTCTGGACCGTCGTCTTCAGCAACGCCCGACGGTCCCCCGCAGCAGTCTCGTCCAGCGGCCCGAGGTGCGCGCCTTCTCGGGCGATCAACCGCTCGATCATCGCATCGACCTGGCGAGGACGTCTGCTGCGGGCGTGTTTCAGCCAGCTAACATGGCGGGCGCTGTCTGAAGCCTGTCCAACCCGGACGGGGTCTTTGAGGTTCTTAGGGGGGATCATGCAGGGTTTGTATTCCGCCAGCACCTCGGCCTGCCCGGGGCGTAGCACAGCTTCAGCCTCCAACTCCAGGCGAACCAGAGCAGCACTGAACTCCACCTGCGACCGCCGCTTCTTCGGCTTCGCTTGGCGGCGCTCTTCGCGACTGCGCCGGACCTCGTCCGCCAGGCGGACCAACTCCTCGATCTGATCCAGGCTGAAGTGCATCCCGTTGGCCAGATTCCAGTGGTTGATTTCCTTGCGTAGCTTGTGGATCTCCTGCTCGTCCCGATCACACTGGGCTCGCGGGTAGTCGCGGGTACCGTGCTGCCAGCACTCGGCCGCCTCGCGGACCGCGCGCGGGGCGCGTCCCACGCCATCGGGATACACATGCTCCGCAGCGGCGGGCGTGAGCAGGTACTTGGCGATGGGTTCGAGATGAGCGTGTACGGCGCGGTTGATGGTCCGCAGCTCCTTCTGGGCTTCGTCCAACTCCGGACCGTGCCTGGGAGGCTGGTGGCGGGCGGGACGCGCGCGGCGTTTGGCGCGGCGGGCGGCTTTACGCTGGTCCTGGGGAGTGGTGAACCGCTTGCGCAGGGTCTGCTTGTTGGGCTGGTATTCCGCGGCAGCCGCCTGTTGTTCCGGACTGAGCAGGCTCCAAACCTCCCCGGCCAGGGCGTTCAGCTCACCGATGACTCGTTCCCGACTCTGCTTGGCCCGGTGGCTGACCTGGGCGGTCTCCCGCTCCACCTCCGGAGAGAAACCCTGGTTGAGGCGGTCCTCCTCGAGGAAGGCGGAGTAGGCCTCCAGCTCGGCGGGATGGATTTCGGCGCGCAGATCGTAGGCCTCGGTGTGGATGCGGCAGGACTCCTCATAGAGCGGGAGAATCCGCTGAGCCTGCTCCGCCGTCAGCGAAAGCGTCAAGAGAAAGTCCAGCGAGTCCACCGCCTGACGCCCACGATCGGTCGCCAACTGCTTGCGGAACTTGTCGGGCAGGTCCTCAGCTGGGGCGAGAACCGGGAACAGAACGGCTGTTCCCACCAACACCAGGATCGTCCAACGTCCGCGGATTGACGTAAGCCTCAACATGGCGCACCTCCCATGCGGTTCATCGGTAAGACGTACCACTCCACCATTATAAACGAACCGCCGGCGGATTTGTTGCGAAGGGTATAACTATCTGTATTTCAACACGGTGCTGGCGCGGCGGGTGGTCGGCGACGTGCTTTTTGCGTATCGGGCAGTGAAAACATGCCTACAGCCGCGCGGACTGAAGTCCGCGGCTCGTTGGGGCCTGGTCGTGGGTGCTGGGTGGGCTCCCCGCCCAGAACCACTGCACTCGGTCAGAACGGACATCCGCCCGGAGCGGGTTCTCCCGGGCCGGCCAGGCAGAGATCGAGGACTTCGAGATCTGCCAGGTCAATGTCCTCATCAACGTCGAAGTCGAATACGGCGGTCGGTACGGGACAGTTGCCCGGGACCGCCTGCCCATCGCCACCGTAGCAGAGTTGGTAGCCGGCGAAGTCCACCAGATCGTAGTCGCCATCCCCGTCCGCATCGGCCAAGTCGGCGTACACGCGGGTCATGCTCAGGTCCGAGAAATCACCCCAGCCTCTCGCGGGACTGCTCCCGCGCACCTGGTAGTGATAGTCGCCATCGCTGCGACCGGATACCGAGTACGAGGTGTCCGCGATCGCACTGGACAAAGTCGTGTTCGTCGACCACGAAGCCACGGGGGAGACGTCATCCACGTAGAAGCCCTCCTCGGTGGTGGCTTCATCCGTGGTGTAGCGGAAGCGCAAGTAGACCGAGCGCCCCGCGTAGGCGTCGAGGCTGTAGGTTTCCTGCACCCAGCCGCCGGAAGAACCGGTGAACGTCTCCAGCACGTCGTAGTGACGACCGTCCGGGGACACCTCGACAAAGGCCATGTCCCAGTCGGTCTCGATGTCGTACCAGGTCCAGAACGTCAAGCTGTCGCCGATCTCGACCGGGAGCGGGTCGGTGGTGGTCATCGCGGCGATCCGCTCGTCTCCGGAAGGCGACTTAAAACTCCGCGATCCGGAGTGGGCTCGCGTCGTGCTGGTGGCAAACTGCTGCATGCTCCAGCTCGCCGTGCCGGACTCGGCGCCGTCAACGAGGGTGGACAGCCCGGTCAGCTCCTGCAACTCGTAGAGCGTGGCCCCGGCGTCGGGGTTCTGCTGGGTCCACGACACCGTGTAATCACCATCCGCATCGACCGGCGGCGGGTTCAGCATCGGGGGGAGCACGAAGGGCACGAGCTGGCTCTCGGCGGCGGCGGTCTGTTGCAGAATGTAGAGGGCTCCGTCCCAGTTCTCATCGAGAATCTGCTGGAGCTGAGAAGCGGACGGATGGAACGTCTGCCCGATCTCGACAGTGTACGCCAGAGTGTTCTTGCCCAGCACGTAGTAGCGGTATCCGTAGGTCCAGTCGTCGTAGGCACCCGAGGTGGGATACAGGGCTGACGCCTGCTGCGGGGTGTAGGTCCCGCCGCTCTGCCCGCCGATTTCGGCGGCCATCCCTTGCCCGATCGAAACCAGCAGAGCGTTATCGTCGGCCTGGACGCCCCCGTCGAAGCCCCACGGCCAAAGCACTAGTTCCCCGTGAGTGTGGTACGAAATCCCGATGGTGATGTCGCGGGCGTTGAAGAAGTCGCGAATCGCCTGGGTCTCAGGCTCGGAGAACGGCGCCGGACCGAGGTAGGTTGGCCAGCCTGCGTTGTGCGTCTGAGAACCGGTTCCGATAGACCCCCATTCGCCGTCTTTGTTACCGTTGGAGGCGCCGTCGTAGTTTCGGTTCAGATCGACACCGGTTCCGCCCGGGTACGGATGGCGGTTCTTTCGCCAGTCGTTTCCCTGATCGTGGTCGTAGACATATCCGTCCGGGTTGACGCAGGGGATGACCCAGATCCTGTGGTTGTCCACCAAGTCGGTGATCGTGGGGTCCGTGCCGTAGTCGGCAGTAAGCCGGTTGGCGATGTCGTAGGCAACCGCCAGGCTGGGCCACTCCCGGGCATGGTGCAGGCCCATGAACAGCACTCCAGGCTCGCCTTCGTCCACGCCGGGGTTGTTGGAGATCTCCAGGCACCAGATGTCGCGTCCCTCCCAGGAGGTCCCGATTGACGTCAGCTCGGTGATGCTTGCGTAGCTCGCGGCGAGCGCAGCGAGGTCGGCCTCCAACCCGGGAAAGCTCTGGTATGAAGCTCGGCTACCCCTCCCGCCCAGTTCGACGTCTTCGATCACAACTTCGAAGGAGACCCCCGCATGCTCCAAAGCGAGTCGGTCCGCTTGGGTGACAACTAGGTCGAGCGACTTTCCGGGGTCGACGGTGCCGGCCCGGTCCCACACCCGCAAAGCGTGCTTGAGCGCCCCGACAGCCTCGCCCGAGCTGACGTCCACGCGCACCAGGCTCTTGGTGTTCTCCTCGGGAGCTGCGTACGCCGGCGCGGTTCCGCCGAGCCAAGCCGCAAGAACCACCAGACCGATCAAGCCCATCCGCATCGCCATGTCGCCGCCCCTTTCCACAAGCCCTGGAACACTCTCGAGTCGCTCGGTTCCGTCTCGAGTTGTCGCCGTTCTTCAGCCATGCATTGCCTGCCAGTCTATCACCTTCGCACGGTACGAAACAACTGTTGCGCACCGGGTGCGCCGCGGACGTTGGCGTGTTTTGGGAACCGTTGACAGTGGGGCTGTGTTTATGCGACCTCGACTCTAGTAGCCGGCGGGGCGGCCACCTTTGCGCGGGTCCGCGACGCCGATCAGACCGTCGCTGGTGACTTGGATCGCCTGTACCGCGGCGCCTCGTGGGCGGTCGGATACGCTGTGGCCCAGTGACTCCAGGTAGGACTTCAACTCGGCCGGGGGGGCGCTATCGAAGTACACGTGGTCTGGTTTCCATTGATGATGCACGCGGCGGGCTGCTACTGCCTCGGGGAGTGGTCTCCCCCCGTCGAGGACGCCGACGAGAACGTTCAGCACTGCGGAGATGATCCGCGGACCTCCGGAACCGCCGACCAGCAGCAGCACCTGGCCGTCCTCGAGCACGATCGTGGGGGACATGCTCGACAGCGGACGCTTGAGCGGTTGAGGAGCGTTCCGCTCGGATTGGATAAGGTCATATACGTTAGGCGTACCGGGCTGGGTGGCGAAGTCGTCCATCTCGTCGTTCAGGATCAGGCCCCACTCATCCACGGCGGCAAACGATCCGAACGAGGTGTTGATCGTCTCCGTCGCTACCACCGCGTTGCCCCACTGGTCCACGACGCAGATGTGGGAGGTGCCGTGGTCAGCGCGCGGCGCCGCCACTCCGCACGCCTCCAGCGCAACCGTGTGATCCGGTCTGATCCGCGCAGCCAACTCACGACCGTAGGCCTTGTCGGTCAGTCGCTGCACCGGCAGGGCGCTGAAGTCCGGATCGCCCATCCAGCGAGCCCGATCCGCAAACGCGTGCCGCATCGCCTCCACCAGGTAGTGCGTCCCCAAGGGACGGTTGTTGGCCCACAGCGCCGGTAGGTCGAAGGTCTCCAGAATGTTCAGCGTCTCGACGACGCAGGTCCCCCCGGAAGATGGCGGCGGCATGACGATAAGATCGTATCCGCGGTACCGTGCCCGCAGCGGCGTCCGTCGCAGGGCCCGGTATTCCGCAAGGTCCGCCCGGGTCATGCAGCCGCCCCGGGCCCGCATGGTCCGCTCGATAGCCTCCGCCACCGGGCCACGATAGAAGACGCTCGGCCCCTCGTTCGCGATGGCCCGCAGCAGGCGAGCCAACTCCGGCTGAACGACGCGCGCGCCGACCTGGGGAGGCTGACCACCCCCCAGATGAACCCGATGGACATACGCGCAGGATGTCACCAGCTCGGGATACTTCTGATAGGCCTGCAGGGCAGTCCTGGCAGCCCGGGCGTAGTGTTGATCCGCCGCGAAGCCCTGCTCCGCCAGGCGAATGGCTGGTTGCAGCAGACGTTTAAGCGGCATCGTGCCGAAGCTGTCCACCGCTTCCGCCTGCCCAGCCAGCACACCGGGGACTGCCACCGCAAGGTAACCGTAGGACATCGCCGGAGCCCGGCCCGCTGCTGACGGAGGTGGGGCGCAGAACATCTCGGGCGTGCTCGCCTGCGGAGCTGCCTCGCGATAGTCCAGAGCGGAGACCTGTCCGTCCGCCGCCTTCCGAATGAGCATGAACCCCCCGCCGCCCAGGCCGGTGCTCTGCGGACGCGCGACCGCCAGGGCAAAGGACACCGCTGCGGCAGCGTCGACGGCGTTACCACCGGCTCGGAGAATCTCCAAGCCGGCTTGGGATGCTTCCGGTGAATCCGAAGCCACCATGCCCCGCCGCCCATGGGCGACCCACGAGCGCGGATCATCCGCGGAACTCGTCTCCGCGATGACCGCGGTGAACAGCATCAGCCCAGCAACGATGGACTTCGACCGGAGCATGGCGGTCTCCTCAAACCCAAGGGAAAACGTCCGCGCAGCGCGGGCCAGGTTCAGGCCTGGCGCGGGTGGCGCCGGTAGGCTACGTCTGAGGGTTATTGGAGGGTAAGCCGTGCGAGGGGTCAACCCGGCGCGAACGTCCCAAGAGCGATGTGCCCCACCCTCTGCTTCGCAAAGGACGGGGCACCCGGCTGTGGGTCCGCTCACTTCCGGTGGCGGCTCGGTTCAGTTCTCGTCATCAACTCAGTGCGTGACGGAGCGCTGAGCTGCATGGGGCGGTGGGATCGCCCAAGCTATCCAACCAAATCGCGCCCCCGGTTGGTCAGCGCCGCGGCGTAGATGTACTGATCGCAGTCGTTATAGAGCCGTCCGGTCCACACCAAGCCGTTGTCTCGAAGCGCCTCGAGCCACCCGACGATTTGGCCGGGGGTATCCAGGGGGTTCCAGCCCGAATGAGCGGCTACTTCACTGGCCAGCTCGAACTCGGTAAGCGGACCTTCGCGGAGGCGGCGGAGGATCACAAGTTCATGCTGCTTAAGAGTTTCCAACGTCTGGGTGGTCATGGCATCCTTCTCCCTTCACATCGGACCGGCGGTTCTGTTGCGGGGCATTGCCAGCCCGTCGCCTGAGTATATGCCGGTTCCGGGCGAGAAGTCTAGCGACGCGCTGGATTGTCCAACGCACCGTTCTGGGGACCTTCTCCATCACCAACACAACACTCGACCACACCACACAACTATACAACAGGTCCGAGTTGCCGGTTGCTGAACCACGCAGTACGATCGCCCTCGATACCGGGTTTGGTGAGTTGTGGCTGGCACGCGGAGCACGTCACCAACTTCCCGCGCCTGGCGAATCCGGACGAAACGAGTCCAACCTGCGGAAGACAAACCGCGACTATCAGGAGATCAAACGATGCACGGAAGAGTCACGAGGTGGTCGATTGTCGGGTCAGCCTGTTTGGCGATGGCGGTATGCGGATGTGCGGACAAACCTGGAGAACCCGTATCCCAAACTCCGCAGGCGAAAGCCACGACGGACGGGAGCCCCACCACCGGCAAGATCAAGATCACCAAGCTCGACGATCTGCCCCAGCACAGCTACCCGGTTGACGGCACTCTCGCCGACCTGGTGAGATCGAAGAAGGCGATCGCCGCTCTGGCGGCTGAGGTGCGTGCCGACCTCGATGCGAATCTGGCTACCTATCAGGTGGATGATGCCACAACCTTGCAGCGCTGGTACGGGGCGTTGTTGACGCTCGACATGCTCGAGGGCAATCACGACGCAGCCCTGACCCGCGTGGAGCAGATTCGCCAGCTAGAGGACAAAGACGCTCAGAAACTGACCATCGGCCTGACCGTCAAAGCCATGATCGCGGCTCGCCAGACGGTCGGTCCCGACGCGCCCGAGGCCGCCTACCAAAGGACCTTTCGCCGACTCTTCGCGGAGGAGGTCGCCGCGCTCCCGTGGGACATCGTTCAGGACACCGTGCAGCAGTCCAAAGGCCGGGCGGAGATCCTCAGCGAAAACCTGCTGATGGGAGTAGTTGACGCCCGCCTCCAGCCGGCGGTCACCAAGACCGGCGAACTCGATTTCGAAGCGGCTACCAGCGTGCTTAGCATCCACTACACCATTGACGCTCGCCTCCCGCTGCGCGACGAGATCGTGGCGGTCTTCCAGGACTACATCGACGCCAACAAGACCGTCAAGCCGGACATCTGGGCGGAGCGTGCCGTCACCCTGAGCGCCGACCAGAAGTTGGCCACCGTGCTGGCCGCCGTATGGGATTCCGGGGTCGATCCCGACCTGTTCGAGGGGCGCATGTGGGTCAACCCGTACGAGAAGAGCGACGGAACCGATACTGACCAGAACGGGTTCATCGACGACGTACACGGTATCGCCTTCAACATCCACGCCATGCGCACCACCGGAGCTCTCCGGCCGCTCGGCGACGTCTCCGCGCGCGTCGATCAGCTCATGGACCACCTGAAGGGCTTCTCCGATTTACAGGCGGCGGTGGACAGCCCCGAAGCGGCGGCGTTGAAGAAGCACCTGCGCGAGCTGGGAGAAAAGGACTTCCAGGGATTCCTGGAGGATCTGGGCTTGATCGGTGGATACGTACACGGTACGCACGTCGCCGGAATCATGGCGGAGGGCAACCCCTTCGTGCAGTTGCTCATCGGGCGACACAGCTACGACAACAGCATGGTGCCGGTCGCCCGCACCTTCGACTGGGGGGGACGCGATGCCACCAAGTGTCGCGACTCCGTCAAGTACTTCAGCGACCACGGCGTGCGGGTGGTCAACATGAGCTGGGGAGAAGCCCAGGAGGACGCCGAAGCGTCCCTGCGGGTGAACGGAATCGGCAAGACCGCCGAAGCCCGCCGCGACCTGGCCCGCACGGTCTTCTCCATGCAGAAGCAGGGCCTGCATGACGCCATCGAGGGAGCCCCGGACATCCTCTTCGTCTGCGCGGCGGGTAACGCCGACAACGACGTCGAGTTCGACGAGTACATTCCCTCGTCGTTCGATCTACCCAATCTCGTGGTCGTCGGAGCGGTGGACCAGGCGGGCGACCCGACTTCCTTCACCAGCTTCGGGAGGACCGTAAAGGTCTACGCAAACGGTTTTGAAGTGGACAGCGTGGTTCCCGGCGGACGACGCATGAAACTCTCGGGCACGTCGATGGCTTCGCCTAACGTAGCCAACCTCGCCGCCAAAATGATCGCGATCAACCCCGGCTTGACGCCGCCGGACGTGATCCGACTGATTGAGGAGGGAGCCGACCGCCGCACCGTCGGGGAGCAGTCGTTTCTGCTGATTAATCCCCAGCGGACGATCAAGCTGCTCGAGCAGCGCGGCTAGCAGCCCTTTGGAGAACCGAACAGCGTGGCAACTGGTGATGCTTACCCGGCTGCCCGGCGACCGCAGGAACAGTGACGCACGAAGGGCAACATCTTCGGCCGATTGATGATTCCATGCGCCGCGGGCTGAATCGAATCAGAAAGCGGCGACTGATCTTATTGGGATTGTTCTTGGGCTTCATCCCGCTCGCGACGATCCTGACTCTAGCTCAAGTGGGCGAGCCTGTGATGGGCATTATGGCGGTCGGCCATATGGCAGTACTAATGATCTACTTTCTGGCGTTCATGCGCACGTGCTGTCCCCGGTGTGGTGAGACATTCTTCCTAAGGAATGGTTTCGGACGCATCTTCATCAGGAGATGCATGAATTGTAAGCTACCCCTCAAACCGCGGAGGAACGCCGGCATGTGAGCGGACATCGGTAAGTCCACGTGTTCTGGCTGCCCAGCCCGGATCCATCGGAGATCGGCGGGCGACTTGGTCCCTTGGAGACTGGTCGTGAAACTGGGGAATCGTGGGAGTCGGGATGGGGTCCATGACAGTTTAGGCGGGCTGATGCGGCCCACAGAGCGTCCACGTTGCCAACGCATCGAGAAGCCCCAACGGGGCGTCATAGATCAGCCCAGGGCAACGCCCTGGGGCATCGTGACCGAGAACAAACACAAGCCCTGAAAGGGCGGGATAGCCTTGTTTCGCCCTTTCAGGGCTTACGTTGCGTCGGGCAATCCCGCCCCAGGGCGTTGCCCTGGGCTGTCACAGTGCGCCCTTTCAGGGCGAAGAGGATCGTCCAGACGCGGTGATGTCCGCGCGCAGGCAACCACTCGGCGACAGGACGCTCAAGAGCTCGCCTAGACTGTCGCGCACCCGTCGGGCCGGTGGTCTGACCTCTGGCCCTTCCCCGGTCCCGCGATGCGTGGTATAGATCGCTCTTCGAGTCGTGCTGCTGGCGCCGGTGCGGCTGAGGGCATGCCCCTGACGACTCGGCCAACAGGGACGGTGCGGTCGTCGGAAGCCGACGTCCGGACGGCCTAGCCCGATGACGGCGACCGGACGCTTCGTCGCCAGGGGACGGATGAGCCCCGGGGGGCTGTTGTCGCCCGGAGCATCCAAGGAGGCCTCTTCATGAGTAGGATCAAGCTTGCGATTGCGGGGGTCGGCAACTGTGCCAGCTCGCTACTGCAGGGTATCGAGTTCTACCAGACGCACAGCTCCGACGACAGCGCTGGGCTGATCCACCCGGTGATCGGGGGATACCGACTCGAGGACATCCGGATCGTGGCCGCCTTCGATATCGACCGGCGCAAGGTCGGCAAGCCGCTCGAAGAAGCCGCCTTCGCCCCGCCGAACTGCACCACCGTTTTTCATCGCGAACTACCCTCCTATGGCGTGACCGTACAGATGGGGTCCATACTGGACGGGGTGGCTGGCCACATGGGCAACTACCCGGATGAGCAGGCGCTGAGGGTGGCGGATGAGCAGCCGTGCGATACCGCGCGGGTCTTGAAGGACTCCGGCGCGGAGGTGCTGGTGTGCTACCTGCCGGTCGGTTCCGAAGACGCAGCCCACCATTACGCCCAGGCCTGCCTGGAGGCCGGCGTGGCTCTGGTTAATTGCATGCCGGTGTTCATCGCCTCGAATCCCGAGTGGAGCGAGCAGTTTCGCAAGAAGGACCTGCCGATCGTCGGTGACGATATCAAGAGCCAGTTCGGAGCGACCATCGTTCACCGGATGTTGGCGAGGCTGATGGGCGACCGCGGGGTCAAGCTCGAGCGCACCTACCAGCTCAACACCGGCGGCAACACCGACTTCCTGAACATGCTCGAACGCAGCCGCCTGACCTCCAAACGGATCTCCAAGACCGAGTCGGTGCAGTCGCAACTCGACGTGCCCCTGGAGAAAGACAACATCCACATCGGCCCGTCCGACTATGTAGCCTGGCAGAAGGACAACAAGGTCTGCTTCCTGCGAATGGAATGGCGCGGTTTCGGCGACGTGCCCATGAACGTAGAGCTGCGTCTCAGCGTCGAGGATTCCCCCAACAGCGCCGGCATCGCCGTGGACGCGATTCGCTGTGCCAAGCTTGCCCTGGACCGGAACATCGGCGGTCCGCTGCACGGAATCTCCGCAGTGTGCATGAAGCATCCGCCGAAGCAGTTGCGCGACTCAGAGGCCCGAGATCTGCTGGAGCGGTGGATCGCCGGAGAATAGGAGCAGGCCCAGCCACTCCGCCGGGAACCGATCCCTGATACAACGTCGATCGCCGAAGGGCGCCCTCTGCCCGCTGGCCTGTTTTCGCTCTGTTGATCGCAGCATGGGCAGCTTCTGAATGGCCCAACGTGCACGAACCAGCCTGGTCCGGGCGGTCAGACGTTTCCGCCCGGTGGCGTTGGCGCAGCCGTCGATTGACGATGCGTCCCGCACATCTATAATCCCTCAATACCGATCGTTGCGAGAGGTAAGGCCCGGAGTGAGCGCTCCGGGTATTTGGGAGTAAGGGATGGCTCAAGAGCGTTGGCTTGAAATACCCGAGCACGTCGTGGCTAAGGTTGAGAAGGTCCTGGGGATCGCACCTGCCAAGCTGCCGGAGCACGATTTGGTGCAGATCATCGAGGACCTCTGTGATACGGCCTTGATGTTCGAGCGTGAAGAACGCGATGCTGTTCGGCCCCAACCCGAGACACTAACAGGCGAGGCGGAAGATTCCGCCGTACCGCTGCCCTGATGCCGGGGTGCCTGAAATCGCTATCCCCTCTGCCGGGCTGAGAAGCCTTGCCAGCCCTCGCCGCCAGACTGAATCCCCTTCCGGGAGAGGCACTATCGACCGGGGGCGAAGCTACCCCCCCTGAGGAGATGCACGAGCGTCCTCTCGTCGGGCGCATCCAGCCGAGGCCGGGAGTCCACTCGCATACGATGTCCCGCCGGCGAGCCGATTCCCCGCGCTGGGGTCCCGGTATAGAATCGGGGCCTGAGGCGGTGCGCGATCCGGATCGACGGCAGGATTCGGTTGATGGTCATGGATGCTGATCCCGGCGCGGTGGGATCAGACGGCGTGACCAGCCATTAACGGTAGGCGCCCCTCGCCTAATTCGGAAGCTGGAGGCTAATGGAACTTCCTCGTCGTACTCGGGGTGATGAGCTGCTGAAGCCGGGCGAGCTGCTCAGCTTGCGCCAGCGTTTGCAGAACCTCTCCCGCCGTCACGACCTGACCACCGTGATCGCCTGCGCATTTGACTGGCGCACGCGGATGTTACCGTTCATCTACGCGGACACGCACATGGCCCCCGCTGGGGTGCGGTCGATCGGGGCGGCGATGCTCGATGCTGGTTTCGACAAGACCCGCATCGTCCTCCAGCAGTGGAACCGGAACTTCCGCCCGTCGCAGATGCGCCTGGACGGACGCATCCCCGACCTGTTCATGGTCTCGAGTATGCAGATCCACTCGGCGGAATGCGAGGCAATGATCCGCGATGCGTGTCGGATCGATCCGGCGCACCGCCCACTGATCATCGCCGGTGGACCCAAAACCATCTATGAACCATGGGGCGTCTTCAGTGCGGACCCGCTCGACCCATGGGGCGCGGACATCGCGGTAACCGGCGAAGAGCACGTCCTGCTCAGCCTGCTTGAAGTTCTGCTGTCGATCCGGGCGGACAACGAATCGGTACGGACGACGTTCATGCGAGTCCGCAACAGCGGCATCCTCGACAGCATCCCCGGACTGGTGTACGCGCGCACCGATCGCGAAGGCGTAGCCGAGGAACTGGTCGACACCGGTATCCAGCGCCTGCTGGGCGATCTCGACGAGCTACCGCACCCGGTGCTCGGCTATCGGTTGCTCGAACCGCCCAGCAGGATGGCTACGCTGGGAGCGCGGGCGTTACCCGCCGACCAGGTTCGCAAGTACAGCCCGATCGGCTCGCTGGTCCTGACCCTGGGGTGCAAGTTTGCCTGCCATTACTGTCCGATCCCGGCGTACAACCAGCGGCAGTACCGGGGCAAGAGCGGGCAGCGCATCGCCGCGGAGATGGCCAGGCTTTACCGCGAGTACGGGCTGCGCCACTTCTTCGGAGCGGACGACAATTTCTTCAACGATCAGCAGCGAACGCTCGAAATCGTGGACACGTTGGCCAGCTCTGAGATTGACGGCGTCCGGATTCGCCGGAAGATTCGTTGGGGGACCGAGGTTACGATCCACGATACCTTGCAGATGAAAGACCATCTCCGGGAGGTGCGTAACGCCGGCGTGCGGGCTCTGTGGTTGGGGGTGGAAGACATGACCGCCGCGCTAATCAAGAAGGGCCAAAGCGTCGACCGGACCCGCGAAGCGTTCCACCTGCTGCAAGAGCGCGGTATCTGCCCGATGCCCATGATGATGCACCACGACAGTCAGCCGTTGTACACCCCGGGCAAGCCCTACGGCCTGCTCAACCAGGCACGGCTACTGCGCAAAGCCGGAGCGGTCAGCCTGCAGGTTCTGATGATGACGCCCGCGACCGGCTCGAAGTCGTACGAGGACGCCTTCCGATCTGGCCTGGTGTACGAGAGCGTAGCCGGCCGGCGGGTGGAACAGCACATGCTCGATGCCAACTACGTTGTCGCCTCCGAACACAAACAGCCTTGGAAGAAACAACTCAACATCCTGGCGGCGTACTTGTACTTCTATAACCCGCTGCGGCTGGCCGTCGCCCTGGTTTGGCCGAATAGCCGGTTGTATCTGGCGGATGCCGGTATGCAGGTGATCGGCATGTGGGGCTTGGTCCAGACCTTCCGGAGGACGCTGGGCTGGGCTATGCGCCTGATGCGCGGACCCATCAAACGCGCCACCAAGGTGCCCGCCAGCCGGATCCCGATGCGCAGCGCGGACGGCGAAGTTTCCAGCCACGCCCTGCCCGGGACACCGCAGGCGGGGCTCGTTCAGTTGAACGTGGAGTCCTCGGCAGGGACGCACGCCGACGTGCTGTCCGAGTAGCCGCGCCGCCGGGAAGATGGTTGGAGTTCGTTCAGGTCCGCTCCCTCACGGTCGCAGCTCGGAAGAGACCCGATTCGGCACGTTCACCCAAGACCTGGCGTGATTGCCCTTGGCTTGTGCCGCGCCGACGTGGATGGCTATTCGGCGGGGCTCGCTTCTGTGGGAAGCGTTGTCGGGGTAGGTTCGGGCAACTCCGGAAGAGTGACGATCAGGGGGATGGTGCTGCCCAGGCGGTAGACCTGGGCTACGCCTCCGTCGGGGCTCGCTGTCCGATCGAGGCGGGCGATGGCCTCACCGCACCACGCCACCGCCGTGTCGTCATCCGGATCGAGGGCGCCCCTCCACTGTTCGAGAATCTGCCGACGCACCAGCGTCGCCGCCCGAGACGCTCGATCCTGTAGAACGCCGTCCTGAGTCCAGTCGTGAACGCGCTCTTCGAGTTGCAGCAGTACCGAGCAAGCTGCGGCATACCCGCCCTGCTCCGCGATCAGCCGACAACGCAGCAGACGCGTGAACAATTCATAAGGCCAAGCCTCCCCGCCCACCGCCTCGGTCGCCAACGGCACCAGGCCCGCCACGCGTTCGAGCCGCCCCATCTGCTGATACAGCACCGCCTGCCACAGCAGGGCGGATGCGGCGATGTCTTCGCGTTCGTGCTCCAGTAACACTGCCAGATACACCGCCCCACGGCGTCGCGCCTGCAGCGTCTCGGGCTCGTCCGCCGCGCTCCACAAGGCGTCTAGTGCGCCCGTGAACGCCACCAGCATGTCCAGCTCGCGACGGAGCGACGCGGCCCGTTCGTCATCCGACGGCGCCAATCCCTCCGCCTGTTCCGCGGCCCGCTTCAGGCTGGCTTGGGCATCTTGAAGCGCTGCTCGGAGGGCAACCACATCCCCGCCACGCTCCAGCCCCAGCAGCCAGCGCGAGGCGTACGGCTCGGTCTCATAGCTGAGCACCAGATTCGCGGCAGCCAGGGAGTATTCGATCGAACTCTCCGGATCGGCAACGCGGCGTGCTGCCTCAGCATACGCCTGTCGCCGCGTGCGCCAGTGACTCTGATACGCCGTTTCGTCTTGAATACCCTCGGGGTAGGCTGAGCGACTGAGCACCCAGGACGAGGCTGCGGGCGTCGCCATGGATTCGGGCTGAGCTGGCCGGGGCGTCGGAGCCGGCGGGTCTTCCGTGCCCAGGGCAGGCATCGCCGCGAAGGCGATCATCAGCATCAGAACAAGCGTATCACCCATCTTAGCATCTCTTCCGTTCGCGCGGTTCACCCAAGCAGCGCTCGCCGTCCCCATCAGAGCCCCGAGCGCAAGCGAGTGGGTTCGAACGCCAACCGTACGCCCACGACGAGCCCGCGCTGGCGCTTGGGCCTCTGCTGGCACCCACGCGCCGGGTTGGTGCCCGTCGACATTATGACCGAAGGTCAGCCGCGAAGAAAGATGAGGTTCACCAGGACGAGCAGCGGGACCAACACCGCCACGCTGTAGAGCATGTACCCGAAGAAGCTGGGCATCTTCACCCCGGACTGCTCGGCGATGCTCTTGACCATGAAGTTCGGCCCGTTGCCGATGTAGGTCATCGCCCCCATGAAGACCGCCCCCAGCGAAATCGCCACCAGCCACGCCTCGATAATGAACGAACCGTCGGCTAACTGGAGGGCTCCCTCCGCACCTTCCGGAGTCATCGCCCCCGCCGTGGCGAAGAAGACCACGTAGGTCGGGGCGTTGTCCAGACAGCTCGAAAGCCCGCCCGTCGCCCAGAAGAAGTGTGCCGGCGCGCTCATCACCTTCTTGAGGTACTCGCCGCTACCGTTAAGGATCTCGATGGGAACCTGCATGCAGACGAAGATCCCGATGAACAACGCCGCCACTTCCAGAATGGCGTGGTAGTTGAACTGGTTGGACTCCCGAATCCCCTTGCCCGTCGTTCGCAAGGACAACAACACGCACCCCATCATCAGCAGCTCGCGCATGAAGGGGAACGGCTTGAAGCCCAGCAGGGGAAGCTCTTTCGTCGGATCCACCAAAGCCACGCAGAACACCACCCCGATCAGCCACAGGAAGTTGACCGAACCCTTCAGACGCAGCGGCGCCTTGCGGGTCTCATCCCGGGTGATATCGCGCGGGGTCTCCTTGCGATAGGCCAGCGTATCCCACACGAAGTAGATCGCCAGCAAGGCCACCCCCACGAACAACCACTCCCAGAACAGAGAGAACGTCCACATGAACGGCACTCCGCGCAGGTAGCCTAGAAACAGAGGCGGATCACCGATAGGTAGCAGCAGCCCCCCACAGTTGCTGACCAGGAAGATGAAGAAAATCACCGTGTGAACCGTCCGGCGCCGTTCCGAATTGGTCTGAAGCAGCGGCCGAATCAGCAGCATGCTCGCCCCGGTGGTCCCGATGAAGCTGGCTAGCAACCCCCCCACCGCGAGAAAGGCGGTGTTGGTCATCGGACGCGCCGCCAGGTCGCCGCGCAGCGATATCCCCCCGCTGATCACATACAGGCTGAACAAGAGCACGATGAACGGGATGTACTCCGCCAGCACCGCATGTTCCAGAATGTACACCACGCTCTTGAAGCCGGTGTAGGTTTGGTGCGTCGTGTGGTTGTACGTCATCGGGTGGACCCACGCGTAATACCCCAGGGTCGCCGCGCCGAGGACCACCGCCAGCAGCAGACGGTTGACGTTGTGTTCCCACCAGTGGGCTGTAGCGGGGATCAGCGGAAGCACCGCGATACACAGCAGCAGCAGCACAAACGGGGCGCAGGCCCACACCGCCGGAAGCTGATAACCGTCCGGCGGACCGTGATGCCCGCTGTCCGGCGCCGCCGCGTGATGCCCGGTGACCGAGTTGAAGATCAACAGTCCGGTGATGATCACCGCCCCGATGATCGCCAGCCATCCGAGACGGCTGATACGCGTGCTATGGGCGCCGGCATCGGGCAGGGGTACGCTGATGCTCAGTTGGGAGCTCATGGGATCCTCTTTGTGCGATGTCACGTTTCGAGCCCCCGGCGCCGCGGTGGTCGACCGATCGACTCAGGGACCACGTTCCGCCGCCACGCAGCACTCACCCACCCGGTGATCTGCCAAAGCAGCGGATTGAACCGATGTGGTATCCCTGTGTCGATATCGTCCCTGCACCCGCGTTTTTTCCGCTAAACCTACACTTCCTCTCAAACCACCGCCGCGCAGCCTCTTGAGTAGCCCCTGGTGGCAGCCTACCAGCCCTCTTGGGGTGTTCACCCCAGGGTGCGCCGCAGTCACGAGCGGCAGGGCGTCTCCCGAAGCGCAAGTGCCACGAACGCCTAATCCGTCAGAGACACGCCCGTTCGGGCCGCTCATCCCATCCCCATCAGAAACGGGTTCGTTTTCCGCTCCCGCCCGATAGTCGTGTCCGGTCCGTGACCGCTGAGCACCCGGGTCTCGTCCGGTAGACTCAGCAGGTTGTCCACCAGGTTCCGCATCAGACGCTCGTGATCGCTATGCGGAAAGTCCGTTCGTCCGATACCACCGGCGAACAGGGCATCGCCTACGATCACGATCTGTTCAGCCGCGCAGTAGATCGATCGCCCCCCCGGCGAATGACCCGACGTGTCCAGCGCTCGCCATTCGGTGTCGCCCAGGAGAAGGCTCAAGCCCACCGCCAGATCGTTCACCCCCTCGCCGGAGACCGTGTGCGGAAGTCCGCACGCCGCGGACAGGTTCGCCTGGGCATCGGTCAGAAAGTGGTGCTCCTCCGCCCCCAGATGGACCGCCGCCTCCGGAAACGCCGCCCGCAACTCATCCAGCCCCGCGAAATGGTCCGCGTGGGCGTGGGTGAGCAGAATAGCGGTGGGTACCAACGTATTCTCCCGCACGTGGCTGATGATCTCGGAGGCCTGGGGCGGCAGCCCCGGGTCGATGATCCAGCAATCACCCGCGCCCGCGGGATGAATAACCCGGCCGTTCTGGGCGAACATCGGATCGTTCGTGCAGTAGGTATTCAGCATCAGCCAGCCATCCCCCGATCAGGCGTTACTCGCCATTCTGTGCGGTCGGGCTCGGGTTGCCCGGACCACCACGCGACACCGGCGGTTTCACCAAGTCCTCGAGTTCCGCCGCCGCGGTCGGATCCCGCTCCAACCGTTCGCGACACTTCCGGGCCACTGCGGACAGCGCCGCGGGAGAGTAGTCCCGCTCGACCCGGCGCAGCAGCGCGTGGGCCTCGCGGTAGCGGCGGCCATCCGCCAGCCGGCGGGCCTCCGCCAACCTCCGGCGACCAGGAGCCTCCAACCGAGCCAAGGCACGCTGCGCCGGCTGAAGCTGCTCGGAGAACTGCCCCTCCGGATGCGCAAACACCCCTTCGAGCTCCGCTGCCAGCCCACCGGCAGTCCCGGACGGTCCACCGTATTCCATCGATGCGTCAATGCACGCCTGCACGCGGTCCCGACACACCTGCTCGAACCACACCAGCGCCTCTTGACCTACCTTGGCGTCAAGCACATGCCCGATCCGCGGACGACGCATGGTCACCCTTACCCCCGCCTCCCGCAGCCGACTCACTCCCGTCCGCATCCTATCCCGATTGAGATCGTGCGTCCCCACCGCGTAGAACACCGGAACGTCCATCCGGGCGCTGATCTGCTCATCGGTCACCGCTGGGGGGAGGTAGTTGGCGGTCACCGCCAGCGCCGTGGCTGGAAACCCCTCCACATAGGCCAGCCGAAACGCCGTCGCCCCGCCTGCGGAGTGCCCGGTCAACAGAACGCGACCAGGATCGAAGACCACCCGCCCGCGCACGTCGTCCACCATCTCCCGCAACAGAGGCATGTCCGATGCCCGCCACCCCGCTCGCGAACCCTGTGGGGCGACGAACACTACCGGAAGTTCAGCCCGCAGTGATCGCCAAAACCGCAGAATGTCCACGGCGCTCGTCTCCGTGCCGTGCAGACAAACCACCAGCGGAAGCGGAGTGTCCGCAGGGACCGCCTCCGGACGGACCAGCAGGTAGTACCCCCGCTCCAGATCCACCCGCTGTACGCCCTCGTCGAGGGCGCCGCCGGCTAGCAAGAGAACCAGAGTAAGCGCAGGGCCAAGCATGGGCCAAAGTGTATCGGTCCGGTCCCCCCACGCAACCGGACCACCGGCGTGAACGCTTCCCCCAGACCTACTCCCAGTCCCAGGGAAACCGGCGTTTGAAGTGGCGGTAGTACAATCCGATGAGCTGCATCGTCACGATCCAGAAGTAGACCCCGACCGCCGAACTGGCCACCGCGGTGATGAACGCGCCCCTACTCAAGCCGCCCCCAAGCCCTATCCGGGACGAAATCGCCTCCGTGATCAGGCCGGGCAGGAGCGTAGCCGCCACCACCATCGCAAAGATCAACGTATATGCGGGAAGGGTGCGTACCACAGCGATCAAGAGCAGGTCGATCCGCAGGATGGACCAGAACCCCCCCATCGAGACGCACATCAGCGCAATCGGCCAGAAGAACAACCCGAGGAACACCAGCGCAAACAGGGGAACCAAGGCGACACTTCCGGACTCCAGGATCGAACCCACATCCACGAACAGCAGATCAACAACACCGACCCCGCCGAGAGCCTCCACTACAAGCAGAGCGTACACGACCGCGGGGATCATCAACACGACATACGTTGCGCAGTACGCCAGCGCCGGCTTGACCGAATCCTCAAAGAGCCCGCCGTCCCCCGAAAAACTCGGTAGATCATCCTCTCCCGAAGCCGTCTCCGGGATAATGCTCATGTACCATCCGATGATGTACCCCGTGACGCACAACTGGAAGAACCAGCCCACTAACGGCGTAAACCCGACTAACCATCTGAAACCCATCATGGCCCACGCCACCAGGAACATCACTAGGCTGGTCGGGTTAGCGAAGAAGAGTATCACCCAGGCGATGTCGGCCCAGAATCCGGTCCGCGGGCGAAGTCGCGGGAGCGCCGTCCCGTCCCCGCGGTCGGGGTCCATCGCCGTAGACACGGTGGTCTGACCCTCGATCATCGAGTTCGACCCGGTCTCGGCTAGGCCCGCTCCGCCGCCGGTAAGTCCGTCGGACTCCGCCATGGGGATCGGCCCGTTCCCATCCGCGATGCGGAACACCTCGCCGCACTTCTTGCAGCGGGCTTTTCGCCCCTCTGCCCCGGACGGGAACTTATATCGGACCCCGCAAATGCACTGCGTCGTCGGCATGGGTCTAGCTCCATCGCTGTCGCGCCCTTGGAAAGCGAGAGCATGCGTCGATGTGGCCCTCACTGAGGTCAATCCTAGCCGGTTCCGGCAGCAGGGCCATTAGTTTCTGCAGCGTAGCTTATAATCGGCCCGGACGGCCCCCCCCCCCGCCGGTGGGTGCATCCCATTTAGGGTGGCATGGGCAAACTTGTTTGCCCGTGTTGGACGATTCCACGGGCAAGCTGCTGCCTGCCCATGCCACCCTCGCCAGTTTCTGCCACCTTGTTCGGGATGCACCCGATGCTGCCCAGGTCCGAACCGAGAGGTTTTCGGACCAAGCCAACCCGTCTA